>JBAVPS010000092.1:0-1863 GCA_049693315.1 Rhizomicrobium sp.
CAGCATGACCGTGCGGTCATAGCCCAGAAAGGTTGCAACATCTTCGGGCTTGTTACAGCTGGCGCAGGGCTCTTTCATGCCATAGGCACCATTGAGATATTCCCCGCCCCATAACAGAACCCAGGCCGGATTAATTTCGTCCAGCACCTTGCGTTCGGGAATCTTGCCCACTTCGGTGATGGCAAACGGCGTCTTATCACCGAACGCGGCTTTCAGGTTATCGCGGCCAGCGGCGTATTTCGGGCTTTGACGATCATCTTCATAAACATCGATACCGGCGACATCGGGTTTATGGCGCGCAGGAACATATTTGGTGGCATCCGGCGTATCGCGATCGGAACCCCAGACCCAGATCAGGTTATCAAGGTGATGCACGGTGACCAGACGCTCGTACAGCGCATCCCACAGCGCCGGATACTGATCCTTCTTACCCCACCAGAACCAGCCGCCATTCATTTCATGATAGGGCCGCCACAACACCACGACACCGGCATCTTTTAAACGCTGCAGCTGTTTGGCAATCGCATCAACATCAGCCAGCCACAGCTTGTTTTCTTTACTGCCCGGGGTCAGCACCGCTTTTAGTGTATCGGCATCCATCGGATGCTGGGTGCAATCAAAGAACTCGCCCCGGATGCAGATCTCGACCGGGTTGCGTTCGTGCCAGGTCAGCGCCACCAGACCGCCGGATTTGGACTGACGCACTGCACGGTCGAGCACGTAATTACCATAGGGCGGCACCGCCATAGCATTCATCATCTCAAGGCCGATAATGGCGGGACGCTTGCCAACCTGCTGTTCAATACGATCGGCAGAATCGCAGTCGAGATAGACCTCGAACTCGTTCACCTGCACACCGGCCAGCGTCTTATGCTGCTGGGCCAGACTGTGAATATAGTTCAGTACCGCTGCCTTTTTCGCGGCAATATCAGCCGAAGCCGGGGCCGCATACACCGGCGACAGAACCGCGGCGGAAAGGCCAAGCCCCAGACACAATGCCCGCAGACCGGTTTTCAGGCTGCTGGCGCGCTTAGAAATGTTGCCCATCATTTTCTCCTCTGACTTGCGTTGACAGCTCACAGCGCTTTGAGCACCGCAGCATGATGGCGGATGATTTCAATGGTCGACGTATCACGATCAAAAACCGAATTGCAGCCCTGCGGCTCCTGCGGCGGATCGCCGACATAAGATGTATCGCCTGACTGCCATTTGAAATCTGCGTGCTGGGCACGGCCTTCGCCCGCCCAGGCCCAGAAATTGCTGCCGCCGAAGGCGCCATGGGTGCGGGCATTATCTTCAAACAGGCCATACAGCATGGTGTAATAGCGGTCACGGAAGCTGACCGGCACTTGCGGATCATAGCCCCCGCCATCACGCGGAAAGCCGAATTCTTCGCACACGGCAGGCTTTTTCAGCACCGCCGCCATTTTCAGATGGGCATCAACATAGCGGCGGACCTTTTCGGCCCCACTGTCATAGGTTCCGGCCATATCCTCTGCCTTGATCCAGCCCCAGTTCAGCGGCCAGATATGGAAGGTCAGATAATCAACATGGCGCGAGGCGGTCGATTGGGTGACGCAAGCCTCGCTTTCCATGCAGCCCATGATCCCTTCGTTGCCGGTGGAAATCAGATGGTGCGGATCAAGGCTTTTGATATAGCCCGCGGTCTGATCGACCCAGGCATAAAACGCAGGAAGATCAGTCTTTTCTGCACTGCCGCCGGGGCGCGGCTCGTTCGCCAGCTGCCACGCCATGATCGCCGGATCATCGCGATAAATCCGCCCGGTCACTGTATTGCGGCGGCGGATCAGTCCCGCGACATAGGCACGATAGCGTGCATTGGCTTTATCGCTTTTGTAAAAC
>JBAVPS010000093.1:0-6933 GCA_049693315.1 Rhizomicrobium sp.
GCGGCATATGGTCGAAAATTCCGTCATTTTCATCATAGTTGATGAACAGCGCCGTCTTCGCCCAGACATCGGGATATCGGGTCAGCATCTCCAGCAATTTTGAGACAAAAACCTCGCCATAAAGCGGCGAGGAGCAGGCCGGATGTTCACTTAAGATACTTGAAGCAACGATCCAAGAAACCTGTGGCAACCGCCCGGCCCGGATATCGTTTTCCATCTCGGCAATCAGAAATTCACCGCGCGAGGCCCGCGCATTGGCAGGTGTTGAACCCGGCGAGATAGAGCGTGCACGCTTTCTCAAACTTGCCCCTTTGGGCAGGCCGCGGAACTGCGCAAAGTAGGAAAGCGCGTTGTCGCCGAAATTGTCGTATTCCTGATAAACCCGCCAGTCGATACCAGCTTGCTCAAGGCGCTCCGCATAACTAGTCCAATGAAAGCCCTTAAAACTGGGCGTATCCTTATCCGGATCAGCCCCGTCATTGATATCGCCATCAGGGTTACGGATCACCTGACTGTCTGCACGGCCTGTCGACAGACCACTGGTGCCGGTCATCAGAAAAAGCCGGTTTGGATTGGTCGGTCCGAATATCGAACAGTGATAGGCATCACAGATGGTGAACGCATCCGCCAGCGCATAGTAGAAGGGCAGATCCTCGCGCGTAAAATACCCCATCGTCATGGCTGTTTTGCGCGCGATCCAGGCATCATGATGCTTCCACAGATCGTGGCTTTCTTTCCAGCTGTGATCAAGGCTGGGGACCACCATGCCACCCGCCGATTTGGTGTCGAGGTGAAAGGGTGTGACCTGCTTACCTTTACCGGCAGGCTGATGCCAGACCGATTGGCCATCTGGCAGTGAAATGGGGTGTGGATCAGAAAATCCGCGCACACCGCGCAGTGTGCCGTAATAATGATCGAAGGAGCGGTTTTCCTGCATCAGCACGATCACATGCTCCACATCCGCGATCGTGCCATGGCGCGACGCGGCGGGAATGGCCAGCGCTTTACGAATGGCCCCGGGCATGGCGCCAAGCACGGCCCCCGCCCCAAGCGACGCCGTGGCGAACTGCAGAAAATGCCTGCGGGATTTACCGGTCATAACCAGCCTTTCATAAAGACAGGGCTGACATATTAGTGTCAGTTTATGACAGTTTTGTTGTTATTAAGCCAATACACCTGTTTAACAGACACAATTCAACACAAAACAACACTCATCACACCCCTGTCATCAAACCCGATTACAGTTAACAAGGAGCGCCAACAGGCTGCCCACAGACGGTAACGCGTATGCGAGTATGATAAATGCCAGCCCCATCCCTCACGAACGTCAATCAGCCCGGCCTTACCGGATGGCTTGCCGGCAAAAGCCATATTGTTGTTGGCCTTTATGCCCTGACCGCTTCGTTCATCACCTATTTCTGTATGTACGCCTTTCGCAAACCCTTTGCGGTGGGAACCTATCAACACATAACGCTGTGGGGCGGCGAGATCGATTTCAAGATCGCGATAGTTATTGCGCAGGCACTGGGCTATGCCGCTTCGAAACTGATCGGTATCAAAGTCGTCGCCGAAGCCGGCCCCCAAACCCGGGCCCGCCTGATCCTGTTGTTCATTGGATTATCGCTGTTGAGCCTGGTGCTTTTTGCCGTGTTGCCAGCGCCACTTAAGGTGGTGGCGATTTTCTTCAGCGGCCTGCCACTCGGCATGATCTGGGGCCTGGTCTTTGGCTATCTCGAAGGTCGCCGGATGAGCGAAATACTTGGGGCTGGGCTTTGCATCAGCTTTATCGTTTCCTCTGGTGCGGTAAAAACGGTTGGCAGCCTGCTGATTGTTGACTGTGGCGTGCCGGAAATCTGGATGCCCGCTTTAACCGGTGCCTTGTTCTTCCCGCTGCTGGCGACGGCCGTGTGGTTTCTGGCGCAAACCCCACCACCAGATGCGGCGGATCAGGCCGAGCGCATGTCACGCTCCCCCATGTACCGCCAGGAGCGCAAAGCCTTCATTGCAAAAACCGGCGTCGGACTTGTGCTGCTAATCCTTGCCTATGTCGTTCTGACGACGTTACGGGATTTTCGCGATAATTTTGCCGCCGAGATCTGGCAGTCGCTTGGCTATGCCGATGCACCTGCGGTGTTCAGCCTGTCCGAAATTCCGGTTGCCCTGATTGTTCTGGTGCTTTTCGCGGCCACCTGTGTGATCCGCGATAACCGCAAAGCAGTGCTGATGTATCATGGTGTGATCATTGCCGGTGCGGTGCTGGTGGCCATCGCCACCTATGCCTTTCAGACCCATCGGATCGATGCGGTGTGGTGGATGATTCTGGTGGGCAGCGGCATATATGTCGGCTATGTGCCCTATAACGCGGTACTGGTCGACCGCATGACCGCCGCCACGGCACTGCCCGGCAATGCCGCCTTCTTCATGTATCTGTCGGATGCCAGCGGTTATGTCGGCAGCGTCGGGCTGATGCTGTGGAAGAACTTTGCCCACTGGCACATCAGCTGGCTCGCATTCTTTGTCCGGCTCAACTACTGGTCCGCGCTGATCGTCAGTGTCGCCACAGCGGCGTCTTATGCCTATTTCCGCTATCGGGTCTTTGCCAGCCCCGTCAGGGCACCGGCGCATGAAACCACCAAAAATGTCGAAGCCGTTACGCCGTAACACCTGCATTGGCAGGGTGTGGCAAACTGCAGACAATTTTTCTGATAAAACTGGTGCCGCCTGGGTGACTCGAACACCCGACCCACGCATTACGAATGCGTTGCTCTACCGGCTGAGCTAAGGCGGCCCAAGGGCCTTATGTAAAATCAGCTTGGGCCCACAAAAGAGGGCCAACACGTGCCTGATTTCACGTCGGTGCGTGCCTTTTAGGGTAAGCGCGTAAAGATTTCCAGCAGGATATGCGTTGGAAACACATTTTTGCCGTGTGACAAGACAACATTCCGATAACATATTGTTTTATATATTATTTTATCAGGCAGCCGCAAAGCTGAGCCGGGACCGCTCCTCGCAGATTACACTTTTAAGCCGTAAACCGCTTGCGCTACGCGGAAAAATGTACTTCCTTTTATATGATAAATGGAAGATTCCTGTGCCCGCCATAGCCCCCCGACTAAGCTCCGCCCAGGCCGCATCCGGCCTGATGACGGGCATTTCCACGCCATTTTTCGGCGTCTGGCTGGCCTGGCGTGGCTTTTCGGCCGGACAGATCACCCTGATTCTGTCGACCGGACTGGTGCTGCGGATTCTGGCCGGACCAGTAACCGGCATCATCGCCGACGCCCGCAACGACCGGCGGGCCGTGATGCTCTACCTCTACTGGGCCATCGCGATTGGTTATGGCGTTCTAAGCCTGAGCGGAATGCTGGACATAGCGGCATCCACTGCCATCGCCGTGCTGGTGGCCAGCGGCGTCGTGGTACCACTACTGGAAAGCGTATCGATCCGGTTGGCCGAACAGAATGGCCATCACTATGGCAAGATTCGCCTGTGGGCCTCGGCAGCCTTCATTCTGGCCAATGTTTTGGGTGGGGCCTTTGTCTGGCGTCTTGGTCCGGGCATGGCTGCCCCGCTGCTGGGGTTGTCCGCGCTGTTCTGCGTCATCAGCACCCTTCGGCTGCCCGCCCCTGTCGGCCTGCCCCCGGACGACAGCTTTTATCATGGGCTGAAACGCACCTGCCGCGAAACCGGCGAATTGTTGCGCTCGGGTCCCTTTCTGCTGCTGCTGCTGACTGGCAGTCTGGCGCAGGGCAGCCACGCCTTCTATTACAATTTCGGCGGGCTGCATTGGCACGAGCTGGGCTATTCCGGCCTGTTGATCGGCATGATCTGGCCGCTGGGCGTTTTCGCCGAAATCACCATCCTGCGCTTTGCGCACCGCATCATCACAGTGCTGGGACCAGCCCAGTTATTATTCTGGGGCGGAGCAACCTGTGTGTTGCGCTGGACTGTGCTGGCTTTTGATCCGCCGCTGACCGTGGTTATCGCGGTGCAATTTCTGCACGGCATCACCTTTGCGTTCTCACATCTGGGCGCAATGTTCTTCATCCAGCGCGCCATCCCCGCCCGGCTGTCTGCCACCGCGCAAAGCCTTTATTTCGTCAGCTATTCCGGTTTGATGCTGGGGGTGGCGACCTATGTCTCCGGCATGATCTATGCCGCCCATGGCGGGCAAGCCTATTTTCTGATGAGCGCCATGGGGGGGGCCGCGATGGCGTCGGCGCTGGTGCTGAACCGTGTCTGGCAGGGTGGGAGGCTGATCGCCACCGAAGTGGCCGATCCTGTCGCTGCAAACTAAGTTTTAACACCATACAAAGTAAACGGCCCTTGCCAATTTGGGCAAAAAGGTCTTTACGTTTAAAGAAAAACTCGGACAAATTGGCGTGAATCCTATAACTTTTCGCCTCAGCCTAGCGCAAGCGTCTTCGGGTATGATCAGCGCCATCTTCCTGCCCTTCTATGGCGCGTGGCTGGCGTGGCGTGGATTCCCCACCGATCAGATCGCCTGGATCATGTCAGCTGGCTATCTGCTGCGCGCGGTGCTGAGCCCGTTTTGCGGCATTATCGCCGACGCCCGCAACGACCGGCGCGAGATGATGCTGGTGCTCTATTGCCTGATGTTCGCGGGCTATGCCTCAATGGGGATCTTTACTAACACCACCCTGATCGGCTGGGCGGCGGTGGTGGCCACCACGTCGATCGGTGCCATCACGCCGTTACTGGAAAGCGTCTGCGTCCGGCTGGCCTCGGCCTATGGCTATCAGTATGGCCGGGTCCGGTTATGGGCCTCCACCAGCTTCGTAGTGATGAGCGTTATCGGAGGCATTTGTTTTTCGCTGTTTGGCACCGGCATTGTGGCACCGATGCTGGCGCTGTTTGCCGCCTGCAGCATTGTCACCACCTTGATGCTGCCGCCGCCGGGGGAAGCCCATGCCCGCGCCAAACTCCCCGCAGCACTGAAACAGACTTTGAGTGAAGCCTTCGAGCTGGCCCGATCCAAAATATTCCTGCTATTTCTGGTCGCGGCCAGCCTGGTACAGGGCAGTCATGCGTTTTATTACAGCTATGGCGGGCTGCACTGGCGGGCTCAGGGCTATTCCGGTGCCATGATCGGCATTCTCTATCCGCTGGGGGTTCTGGCGGAGATCTGTATACTGATGTTTGCCCAGAAGCTGGTGCACTGGATCGGGCCGGTACGGCTTATTCTGCTCGGCGGTTTGGCCGCTGTTTTACGCTGGACGGTGATGGCGTTTGATCCGCCGCTGGCGCTGGTGATCGCGCTGCAGTTTCTGCACGGGGCGACCTTTGCGCTTGCCCATATCGGGGCGATGTATTTTCTGCTGCGCACGGTACCACCGCGCCTGGCGGCCACCGCACAAAGCCTCTATTTCGTCTGCAATGCTGGCATTTTCGTTGGGCTGGCGACGCTGGTGTCGGGGCGGCTCTATGGCAGCTATGGCGGGCTGGCCTATCTGCCGATGAGCCTGATGGGCCTGATGGCCATTGCGCTGACCCTGGTGCTGGGGCGGCTGTGGCATGGGCGCCATCTGATTGCCGATGATGGCGCCGAACCGGTCTATACGATCTAGGGTCAGGACCTATTAATTGCAGGAGGTACTGTTTGCGCCCGGCAATGAACGGCCAGGAAAAAGCCGCAGAGCGTATCGTCAATACGGTTAAGGCTTTTGACAAAGCCGTTCGACGTCAGGCGCAAACCCGAAGGGCGCGGCAGAAAATCCCCCCGGCGGCCTCAAAAAGCTCGCTTGTATGCCCGATACACGCTTCGCTTTTTTCGTGGCCGGAGTAATTTTTTGCTCGCGCAGAACCCCTGTAATTAATAGGTCCTGCCCCTAGGCAGCCGGTTTTATGCGGCGACGCGTTCTTCCAGCGCATAGCCTGCCGAACGCACCGTGCGTAAGGGGTCCGGCCCGCCAGCGCTCATCAGGGCCTTGCGCAAGCGGCCAACATGCACATCAACCGTGCGGGCTTCGACATAAACATCCGAGCCCCACACCGCATCCAACAACTGCTCGCGCGAGAATACCCGGCCGGGATGCTGCATCAGATGTTCCAGCAGCTTGTATTCGGTCGGCCCCAGATGCACCTCGGCGGTATTTCTGCGCACGCGGTGGGTGGCACGATCCATCTCGATATCACCAACCAGCAGCACGTCCTCGGCCATGCTGGGGCGGATGCGCCGCATCACCGCGCGGATACGGGCCAGCAGCTCGGTCATCGAGAAGGGTTTGGTAAGATAATCGTCCGCCCCGGTATCAAGACCGCGGATACGATCGGCTTCCTCGCTGCGGGCGGTGAGCATGACGATCGGCACGTTGCGGGTTTCCTGACGCCCGCGCAGGCGACGGCACACTTCAATGCCCGACAGTTGCGGCAGCATCCAGTCAAGTAACACCAGATCCGGCGTTTCTTCGGCTGCGATCAGCAGCGCTTCCTCGCCATCCATGGCCGAGAGTACGCGATAACCGGCCCGCTCGAGATTATAGCGCAGCAGAGTGATCAACGCGGTTTCGTCTTCAACCACAAGAACCGTTGGCTGCATGGTAGATCCTATTTGCTTTCAAAGGCGGGGTCGCAGGTAGCGTCGGCCTTGGGCCGGTCGGCATCCAACTGTTCACCCTTCACCATGTGATAGACAACTTCGGCAATATTGGTGGCATGGTCGCCAATACGTTCCAGATTCTTGGCGACAAACAACAGATGGGTGCACAGCCCGATGGTGCGCGGGTCTTCCATCATATAGGTCAGCAGTTCACGGAACAGGCTGTTATAGATTTCGTCGACTTCACCATCCTGACGCCACACGGTCTGTGCGGCGGTCGGATCGCGGTCGGAAAAAGCATCCAGCACCATTTTGAGTTGGCTCAAGGCCTGACGGCCCATGCGGGCAAGCCCCTGGGTCAGGCGGATCGGCGG
>JBAVPS010000094.1:0-9646 GCA_049693315.1 Rhizomicrobium sp.
AGCCTGGCTTGCAGATGCGGTGGCCCAGGGGGCACAGGTGCTGATCGGTGGTGGTGCGGCGGCGGGGGCAGTTTACGCCCCGACGCTGGTTATCAATGCCGAACCGGCAATGGCCGCGGTGGCGAACGATCTGTTCGGGCCGGTGCTGCTTGCCACAACGTTCCGCAGCATAAAAGAAGCCGCCGATCTGGCACAGAAGCAGACAGGCTTTGCCCCCGTCACGGTGTACAGCACGGCGATTGATCCGGCACTGGTTTTGGCCCGCACGGTCGATGGCATTGGTGTTTCGGTGAATGCGCCGGGAACCGATCTGTGGCTGACCGATGAATCCGCCGCCTATGTGCGCGGTGACACAGCAACCGGCGCATCTGTTGCTACCGATGCGGCTACGGCCGATGTTGCGGCGGCGGCGGGTGCCGTCAAGGGCAGCGGCAGTGTGGCGGCGTTGGCCGCAGCGCTGGCGGCAAGGGCGGATACGCTGACCGATGCGCTGATTGCCAGCGGTGTTGCCAAAGCAGCCGCGAAGAAAGAAATCGCCCACACGGTTGCGGTGGTGCAGGCGCTGGCCGATCGCTTTGCCGTTACGGATGGGTTTGTATCTTACGTCAGTCCCGGTCTGGTCGGGATCGTTGCCCCGGTTGCCGGCCCGCTGCAGGGCGCGTTGTCGGCGCTGGCGGTGGTGCTGGGTGCCGGTGGTCGCGCGGTGCTGGTGGTGCCGACGGCGGCACTGGCGGCGGCGGTCAAGGCGGTGTGCCCCGCGGCGGTGGCTGTGGTGGCTGGTGCATCAGCGGCGCTCGATCTGGCCCGCCATCGCAGCGTGGATGCCCTGTGGTATGACGGGGCGGATGCTGCAGTGTTTGCCGCAGCGGCGGCTGATTTGAAAGCCGTGATTACGGATGGTTTCAGCGCTGATGGGGCGTGGCGCAAAGGCGTGCACGTCAAACATCTGGCGATTGCCAGTAAAGTTTGAGGGGGATGATGCGGCGTAACGTACTTCTTGCCGGTGCTGCGGTGGTGGTGTTGGTCGCGGCGGCAGCCCTGTTCGGTTCCCACGCGCCGGTTGCCCCGGTGGTCAGCCAGAACCGCCCGGTGGGTGTGAACCCGGCCTATGTCTATTCCATGGGTGGCAAGTTCGACCGTTCGTTCAGCGAAGCGCTCTATCGTGGGGCGGAACGCGTCAAGGCTGCCACGGGGACGCCTTACGCCGATTTCGAGGTCAGTCACGAAACCCAGTTCGAGCAGGCCTATCGCCACTTTGCCAGCCGGGGCCATGATCCGGTGATCGGGGTCGGTTTCTCGCAGACCGATGCGGTCAAGCGTGTGGCCAAACAATATCCGCACACCCATTTCATGCTGATTGACGGCAATATCAATTTGCCCAATGTCCGCGCGGTCGAATTCCGCGAAGAAGAAGGCTCGTTTCTGGTCGGTGTGCTGGCGGCGATGGCATCGAAGTCCGGTAAAATCGGTTTCGTCGGCGGTATGGATATTCCGCTGATCCGCCGCTTTGCCTGCGGTTATGGTCAGGGCATCAAATACGCCAACCCCAAGGCCACCGTGCTGGTCAATATGGTCGGCACCACGCCGGAAGCCTGGACCGATCCGGCCCGTGGCTCGGAAGTGGCGCGCGGCCAGTTCGACCGTGGCGTCGATGTGGTTTATGCGGCGGCGGGTACCACCGGTATCGGTGTGCTGCAGGCGGCCGCCGATCGCAAGAAACTCGCCATCGGTGTGGATTCCAATCAGAACTACATGCATCCTGGCACCATGCTGACCTCGATGGTCAAGAAGGTCGATAATGCCGCCTATGAAGCGGTGATGGACCTTAAAGCCGGGCACTGGCAGTCGGGTCATTTCGTTCTCGGCCTCAAAGAAGGCGGGGTGGACTGGGCCTATGATCAGTATAACAAGGCGCTGATTACCCCCGCGATGAAGGCAAAGGTCGAACAGGTCAAAGCTGACATTATCGCCGGGCGCATCAAGGTGCACGATTACGAAAGTGACGGGAAATGCGTATACTGATGAATACGTTCCGGCTGCGGGGTGTGCGATGAGCGTATCTGGTGGTGTACCCGCCCTTGAGCTGAAGGGGCTGACCAAAAGCTTCGGGGCCATCCGGGCCAACCGCGGCGTCAATATGTGCATTCCGGCCGGCTCCATCGTCGGTATTATCGGCGAGAATGGTGCAGGCAAAACCACGGCGATGAATCAGGTCTATGGCCTGTACCGCCCTGACGCGGGTGAAATTCTGGTGTGTGGTGAAGTGGTGCGCCACGCCTCCCCCGCCGATGCTATCGCCCATCACATCGGCATGGTGCATCAGCATTTCATGCTGGTGGAAAAATTCACCGTGCTGGAAAATATTATTCTGGGTGCGGAAGATGGCTGGAAACTGTCCGGCTCCCTAAAGCGCGCCCGGGCCGAGCTGATGCGGCTGTCGGATGAATATGACCTGAAGGTTGATGTTGATGCCCGCATCACCGATCTGCCGGTTGGTGAACAGCAGCGGGTGGAAATTCTCAAAGCGCTCTATCGCGGTGCCCGCATTCTGATTTTGGACGAGCCGACGGCGGTGCTTACCCCGCAGGAAGCCGATCAGCTGTTCCGCATTCTGAATGCGTTGAAAGCCAAGGGCGCAACGGTAATCCTGATTTCGCATAAGCTGCGCGAAATTCTTGCTGTCACCGATCTGATCTATGTCATGCGCGCCGGTGAAGTGGTGGCCGAGCGGGCGACGCGTGAAACCAACCGCGAAGAACTGGCCGAACTGATGGTGGGCCGCAAGCTGCGGCTGAAGGTCGAACGCGGCCCGGCCCGGCCGGTTGGTGCGGCGCTGGCGGTCGAACATCTGTCGCTGCACGGTGCCGGTGAAGTGCCGCTGTTGTCGGATATTGATTTCACCCTGCAGGCGGGTGAGATCGTCGGCATTGCCGGGGTGGCCGGTAACGGACAGACCGAATTGCTCGAAGTGCTGGCCGGAATGCGCAGCCCCAGTGCCGGGCTGCTTCGCCTCGATGGCCGGGTGATTGATGCCGCCCATCCGGTCGAACCGGGCCAGATGCGTGCCGCCGGGCTGTCCTATGTGCCGGAAGATCGTTTGCGCTTTGCCATGAGCGGGCGCTTCAGCGCCGCCGAAACGTCGGTGATGGGCTATCAGCGCCACGATCCGTTTACGGATAAAAATGGTCTGCTCGCCCCGCAGGCGATGGCGGTGCACTGCGCCGAACTGATGGCGCGCTATGATGTGCGCCCGCCACGGCCCGAACTGACCGCCGGGAATTTCTCGGGCGGCAATCAGCAGAAACTGGTGATTGCCCGCGAAACCGCTGTTGCCCCCAAGGTCTTTCTGGCCGGGCAGCCGACGCGCGGTGTCGATATCGGGGCGATTGCGTTTATTCATAGCCAGCTGGTGACCTTACGCGATGCGGGCTGCGCCATTTTGCTGGTCTCGTGCGAGCTGGATGAAATTATGGCGCTGTCTGACCGTATTCTGGTGATGTGCGGTGGCCGCATCACCGGCGAAGTGGCGGGCAGCGATGCCGACGAACGCACGCTGGGTCTGATGATGGGTAATGTGTGGAAAGAAGCATGAGCGCGCATCGCGATAAACTGCCCCGCTGGGTTGATCTGGCGCTGGTTCCGGCGGCCAATGTGCTGCTGGCTTTTGTGGCAGCCGGGCTGGTGGTGCTGGCCATTGGCGAAAATCCGTTTGAAGCGGTCAAGGTCATGCTGCTCGGTGCCTTCGGCGATTCCGAGATGATCGGCTATACCCTGTTCTATGCCACCGATTATGCCTTTGCCGGTCTGGCGGTGGCGGTGGCGTTTCACGCCGGTCTGTTCAATATCGGCGGCGAGGGGCAGGCTTATCTCGGCGGGCTGGGGGCCGGGCTGGTGGCGATGGCACTGGACCATAGCGGCAACGCGCTGATCGTGCTGCCGCTGGCGGTGGCGGGGGCGGCGTTGTTCGGCGCGATCTGGGCGGCGGTACCGGCGTACTTGCAGGCCTATCGTGGCAGCCACATCGTTATCACCACCATCATGTTCAACTTCCTTGCTTCGGCGCTGATGGTGTATCTGATGGTCAATGTGCTGATCGCGCCGGATAACATGTCGCCGGAAAGCCGGGATTTCCTGCCGTCGGCGATGCTGCCGCTTATTTCCAACATGCTGGCCGGGATCGGGATTGCGGTGCATCCGTCGCCGCTGAATATCGCGCTGTTTCTGGCGCTGATCGCGGCGTTTGGCGTCTGGCTCTTGGTGTGGCGCACGCCCTGGGGGTACGAGCTGCGCCTGATGGGCTATAACGCCGATGCGGCAGGCTATGCCGGTATCAAATCCAAACGCATGGTGGTGATGGCGATGTGCCTGTCCGGTGCGCTGGCCGGGTTGGTCGGCGTCAACGAAATCCTGGGCGTGCATCATCGCCTGCTGCTCGACTTTGCGCTGGGCTATGGCTTCGGCGGTATCGCCGTGGCGCTGATGGGGCGCAACCATCCGGTTGGCATTCTGCTTGCCAGTCTGTTGTTCGGCGCGTTGCAGCAGGGCGGTACCGAGCTGTCTTTTGCCATGCCTCAGATCACCCGCGAAATGGTCATCGCCATTCAGGGGCTGGTGATCCTGTTCTCCGGCGCACTGGCGGCGATGACACGGCCATGGATTTCCTGGTCGCTCAAAGGTCCGCTCAAACTGGTGCGTGAGACACCGGCCAAGGTGGAGGGTAAGTGATGGACGATATTCTCGCGCTCCTGATCCCGACGCTGGCCGGAACCATCCGCGTTGCCACCCCGTTGGTGCTGTGCGCCATGGGCGGGGTGTTTTCAGAAACTGCCGGCGTGGTCGATATCGGGCTTGAAGGCAAGATGCTGGGGGCGGCCTTTGCCGCCGCGACGGTGGCGGCGCTGACCGGATCCCCGCTTGCCGGGCTGGCCGCCGGTATTGCCATCGCCTGTCTGTTCAGCCTGGTGCACGGGCTGGCGGCGATCACCTATCGCGGCGATCAGGTGGTCAGCGGCGTGGCGATCAATACGCTGGCGTCGGGCCTGACCATGGTGTTTGCCACGGCCTGGTTCCATATGGGCGGTCAGACACCGGGCCTTGGACCGGACGCACGGTTTCTGCCGGTGACCTTGCCGGGAACTGAACTCCTGGCCAATGTGCCGGTGATCGGGCCGTTTTATCGCGACATCATCGGCGGGCAGAGCATTCTGGTTTATCTGACGCTGGCACTGGTGTTCGTCACCCACTGGGCGATCAAACGCACACGGTTTGGTTTGCGGCTGCGCGCGGTGGGCGAGGAACCCAAGGCCGTCGATGCGGCCGGTATCTCGGTGGCGTGGCTGCGGTATCGTGCGGTGCTGATCTGCGGTGTGTTCACCGGTATCGCCGGTTCCTATCTGTCGCTGGCGCAGAATGCCGGGTTCAGCCGGGAAATGAGCGCAGGTCAGGGGTATATCGCACTGGCCGCGCTGATCTTCGGCAAGTGGCGGGCCTGGGGTGCGTTCTGGGCCTGTCTGCTGTTCGGTTTTCTCGATACCGCAGCGGTGCGTCTGCAGGGTGCGGCATTGCTTGGCTTTTCGGTGCCGATCCAGTTGGTGCAGGCGATGCCCTATATCCTGACTGTGTTGCTGCTGGCGGGCTTCATCGGTAAAGCGGTGGCACCCAAGGCCGATGGCGTACCCTATGAGAAGGATGCCTGACATGACGGCAATGCCCAAAGATCTGCTGGATGTGGCGCGCAATATGCGGGAACTCGCCTATGCGCCCTATTCAAAATTCCATGTTGGTGCGGCGATCCGCGGTGTTAAGGGTGCGGTGTATGGCGGCTGTAATGTCGAGAATGCCGCCTATCCGGTGGGGGCATGTGCCGAAGCCGGGGCCATTTCAGCCATGGTCGCCGGTGGCGAAACCCGCATCGCTGAAATCCTCATCATTTCAAGCGGGCCTGATATGGTGACGCCCTGTGGCGCCTGCCGTCAGCGCATCCGCGAGTTTTCCGGCCCCGATACCATCGTGCATATGTGCTGCGATGATGGCTGCGGCACATCGGTGAAATTATCCGAACTCTTGCCGCATTCATTCGGGCCAGAATTTCTGAAATAATCTGGGTAATAATCGGGGCAATAAAAAACGGCGGGAATGTTCCCGCCGTTTTGGGTTTCAGGCTTCGCCGTTCAAAAAGGATTTCACCTTGGCGAAGAAGCTTTCGCATTCGGGCTGACTGCCGCTGCTGCTTTCGGCCTCAAATTCCTTCAGCAGCTCTTTCTGCTTCTTGGTCAGTTTGACCGGGGTTTCAACCTTGACCTCGATATAGAGATCGCCGCGCGCCCCGCCGCCGCGTAACACCGGCATGCCCTTGTGGCGCAGGCGGATGCGCCGCCCGCTCTGGGTGCCTTCGGCAATCGCCAGCTTGGCAGGTTCGCCATCCAGCGTCGGCACTTCGATCGAACCGCTTAACGCCGCAGTGATAAAGGTCACCGGCACCTGCGCATAAAGATCGGCACCATCGCGCTGGAAGATGGCGTGCTGCGCCACCGACAGGAAGACATAGAGATCGCCCGCCGGGCCACCATTAAATCCGGCCTGCCCTTCGCCGGTCAGGCGGATACGTGTGCCTTCTTCGACGCCGGGCGGAATGTCGATGGCCAGCGTGCGTTCCTTCTGGACCTGACCGGAACCGCCGCAGATTTTGCATGGCTTCTTGATGATGCGGCCCGCACCGCGGCAGGTCGGGCAGGTGCGTTCAACCGTGAAAAAGCCCTGTGATGCGCGCACCCGGCCGCGTCCACCGCAGGTGGGGCAGTTTTCTGCATGGCTGCCGGCTTCGGCGCCCGAGCCTTTACAGGCATCGCACGACACCGCCGCCGGTACGCGGATTTCGACCCGCTTGCCGTTGAAGGCGTCTTCCAGTGAAATTTCGAGATTGTAGCGAAGATCGCCGCCACGGTCCTGACGGCGGCCACCGCTATGGCCACCACCGCCCATCATCTCGCCGAACAGATCTTCGAACATGTCTGAGAAGGACGAGGAGAAGCCGCCGAACGGATCGCCGCCACCGGGGCCACGCCCGCCACCGCCATTTTCAAAGGCGGCATGGCCGAAGCGGTCATAGGCCGCGCGCTTCTGATCGTCCTTTAAGACGTCATAGGCTTCGTTGACCTCTTTGAATTTGGCCTCGGCTTCTTTGTTACCGGGATTGCGGTCGGGATGCAGCTTCATCGCCTGTTTGCGATAGGCCGATTTGAGTTCGTCGGCAGACGATCCCTTGGCTACACCCAGAATGTCATAATAATCGCGTTTGGCCATCTTCCCGCCACTACCCTTTAGAACACATTTACGCCCCTTGCCGCATAAGGCGAGAAGGGGCGTATGCACTTACGTTTAAGACGGCACAAGCCGAAAAACATGTTTTCCGGCTTGTGGCATCGTTTGGCGTTACGCCTTCTTCTTACCTTCGTCGACTTCAGAGAACTCCGCATCGACGACATTGTCGTCTTTCGGGGCTGCCCCGGCATCGGCTTCAGCCCCCGGTGCGGCACCTTCGCCAGCAGCGGCCTGCGCCTTGTACATCGCTTCGCCCAGCTTCATCGACGCCTGCGCCAAAGCCTGTGCCTTGGCATTGATGTCTTCGGCATCGTCCGATTTCAGGGCTTCCTTCAGCGCTTCAGACGCGGTTTCGATACCCTTGCGTTCTTCTTCGCCGACCTTGTCGCCATGTTCCTTCAGCGCTTTTTCGGTCGAATGGATCAGGGCATCGGCCTGATTGCGGGCTTCGGCCAGTGCCTTGGTCTTCTTGTCGTCCTCGGCATGGGCTTCAGCTTCCTTGACCATCTTTTCGATGTCGGCATCCGACAGACCGCCCGAGGCCTGGATCCGGATCTGCTGTTCCTTACCGGTGGCCTTGTCCTTGGCGGTGACCGAGACAATGCCGTTGGCGTCGATGTCGAACGTGACCTCGATCTGCGGTACGCCACGCGGCGCCGGCGGGATACCCATCAGGTCGAACTGGCCCAGCGCCTTGTTATCGGCAGCCATTTCACGTTCGCCCTGGAATACGCGGATGGTCACCGCGGTCTGGCCGTCTTCGGCGGTCGAGAAGGTTTGCGACTTCTTGGTCGGGATTGTGGTGTTGCGGTCGATCAGTCGGGTGAACACGCCGCCCAGCGTTTCAATACCAAGGCTCAGCGGGGTGACGTCGAGCAGCAGCACGTCCTTGACTTCGCCCTTGAGCACGCCGCCCTGAATGGCCGCGCCAATGGCAACGACTTCATCGGGGTTGACGCCCTTGTGCGGTTCCTTGCCGAACAGCTGCTTGACGACTTCCTGCACCTTGGGCATGCGGGTCATACCGCCGACCAGAATGACTTCGTCGATCTGGCTGGCGGTGACGCCAGCGTCCTTGAGGGCCTGTTTGACCGGGCCGGTGGTGCGTTCGATCAGATCTTCGACCAGCGCTTCCAGTTTGGAGCGGGAGATCTTGATGTTGAGGTGCTTCGGGCCAGAGGCATCTGCCGTGATAAAGGGCAGGTTAACTTCGGTCTGCATCGCGCTCGACAGTTCGATCTTGGCCTTTTCGGCGGCGTCCTTCAGACGCTGCAGGGCCAGACGGTCGGTGCGCAGATCGATGCCGTTTTCTTTTTTGAATTCGTCCGCCAGATAATTGACGATCCGCATGTCGAAGTCTTCGCCGCCGAGGAATGTATCGCCGTTGGTCGACTTCACTTCAAACACGCCGTCACCGATTTCCAGCACCGAGACGTCGAACGTGCCGCCGCCTAAGTCGTAAACCGCGATGACGCCGGTGTTCTTCTTGTCGAGGCCATAGGCCAGCGCAGCGGCGGTCGGCTCGTTAATGATACGCAGGACTTCCAGACCGGCGATGCGGCCGGCGTCCTTGGTGGCCTGACGCTGGGCGTCATTGAAATAGGCCGGAACCGTAATGACGGCTTGCGTCACGGTTTCGCCGAGATAGCTTTCGGCGGTTTCCTTCATCTTCTGCAAGGTAAAGGCCGACACTTCCGACGGGGCATATTCTTTGGAATCGCGGCCCGCCACCCAGGCGTCACCATTGCCAGCCTTGACGATCTTGTAGGGCACCATGTCGATATCACGCTGGCACATCGGATCATCGAACCGACGGCCGATCAGGCGCTTGATCGCATAAAAGGTATATTCCGGGTTGGTCACGGCCTGGCGCTTGGCCGGCTGACCGATCAGGCGCTCGCCATCGTTGGTAAAGGCGACGATCGACGGCGTGGTGCGCGCACCTTCGGCGTTTTCAATGACCTTCGGCGCCGTGCCTTCCATGACAGAGACGCAGGAATTCGTGGTACCTAAATCGATACCAATAACTTTCGACATGGTTAAATCCTTCCAATCGGGCGGCAGTGCTGCGGCCTTCTAACGTGAAGCACCTTTGCGGCCTGCCCCTACAGCCTATCCGTGCGGACAACCCCTCTGGCCCGCAAACTTAAAACGTATATAGGAAGGCCGTTTGGGGGGTGCAAGGCGCAGAAGGCCTGTGTGAGCGCATTTGGATAGTAAATCTCATCATTTGGACGCCACCTGCCCACCCAGCGCATGTGTCACCATAAGACAAGAGGCAAAAAGCGCGGCAAATGGACCGGTAACCATCAGTGTCCGTTTACCG
>JBAVPS010000095.1:0-3816 GCA_049693315.1 Rhizomicrobium sp.
TATTTGGACACAGCATCGATTATACTATCACCCAACGTAATACTAAAAGAAATCAGAATGCTATCCTCCGATAGTCTGCCGAAAGAAATACGTCACTTTATTCTTTTGTTTCTTACATGGGGCGCTATAGCCTGGGGCTTGATTGCGGGAAACCTCTTCTACGCCATCGCAGTGCTTGGAAAAGCAGTTTTCGATTTAATTCAACCAACGCTTTCGCTCTTTTTCTAATATTTCTCAAAAAACAAAAGCCCGGCCAGTGATCTGACCGGGCTTTTTCATATTATTCTTCTACGCTGCCAACGTCATAAACGTTGCCGTTATAAATGTCGGCCTTGGCGGTGAATACGTTTCTGACCAGCGCGCCATAAGCGTTTTTGCCACGGCAGGCCATCATCAAAACCAGATAGGGCGGCTTGTCATTTTTTGCCGGTTCAACGCCATAGCGGGTTTCGATAATTTCGAGTGAGGCCGGATCGTTCATGTGTTCCTGAACGTACTTTTTCAGCTTGTAGTGTGCCCCGTCCGATGTGAACTGACTTTTCAGCCCGCTGAGATCGTAATAGCGGCGCTTCAGCTCACCACCATTCGCCGCCCGCTCTTTCTTGGCCATATCAAGCACTTCAGACACAGGCAGAAACTTATCTTTTTGATAGATGTGTTCGGTCAGGAAGAAATAGAAATTATCCACCTGATCCTGCGGGATGGAATTTGCCTTGGCATAAAGCGTAACCGCTTCACGACGCACATCGACGGTCGATTTGTCTAACTGTGCGACAGATGTTTTCAGCAACTCTTTCGCGGCGATTTCCCGCTTAGCCTGAAGCTGTGCCTGCGTCGGTTCTGGTGGTGGCTTTGGCGTATCATCACCGGTGAACAGATAGCCGAAAAACACCAGCCCGGCGAAGATGGCCACATAATGCCATGGCTTCAGCTTATTGGGCTTTTCGGCCAGCGCGGCGGACATGGGCCGGGTAAACGTCGCCTTGCTCTTTGACCATCCTTCATCGTGATAGCTGTCCAGCGCCCATCCCTTGGCTTCCATCTTGGCGCGAATCTTCGCAAGTTCCGCCTGGCGCTGCGCCACGTTAATGCCCGCGACCTGCACCGTCTTATGCTGTAGGCCAACAGGTGCCTGCCCAATATCGTTTTTCTCTGGTGTATCAGCACCATCACTCATTCTATTCGCTCCACCATTTACAATGTACACGCACCCCAAGCGCGCAGGTGGCGAAACTGCACATTACACCCACGTAAGGTAAAGGCGGCCAGATGCCGCCCATGTCGCCCGCTTTCGTGCGTTGACAGAAGAACGCCCGGCCATCACTGACCGGGCGCACTGAGTCATTCTGTAGCGAACAATGCCGCTATCGCTGGATTTCGCAGGTTATGCGGCGGATGGCGTTGGCGAACCATCGCTCCTCGATCTCGATGCCAATAAAGCGCCTGCCAGCCCTGAGGGCGGCAACGCCGGTGGTGCCCGAGCCCATATAGGGATCAAGGATCACCTGCCCCGGCTTGCTGGCATATTCGATTAGCTGGCGCATGACTTCGATGGGCTTCTGTGTCGGGTGCCAGTGCGGATCTTTGCTTTCGGGCCCGCGTAACGACCCGCTCCACAGATAGCGGATCATGCGTGCCGGCTTTGCCAGCGACGACCAGGCCATCTCGCAATCGCTGAAGCACATCGGGCGCATGCCTGGGCGTTTGTCCCAGACCAGCCAACCCCGGCTATCGGGTAATTTACTGGCGAAATTATTCGCACCGAACAACACAGTGGGCACCTTGGCATCCAGCATGTGCTGCGGATCAAAAGGCTTGTCGTCGCCGACAATGCCCTTCACATCGCGCCACAGGCTGCTGTTGGTGCTGGCAGGCTTGTAATTGATTCCATAGGGCGGATCAGAAACGATCACATCGAAGCGGCCCTGCAGCCCCTTCATCACCTTCTGGGTATCACCCAAAATCAGCAGATTATCGCCGATTTTCTCCACCCGGCGTGCGCCGGGAATGGTTACTCTTGCACTCATAATGCCTCTTGCTTACCCATGCGCCGCCCGTGCGCGGGTGGCGGGCCGGAAGCACCGACCGGGGATGGTTTCGGGGCAAGGTCACACTTGCCGGGTTCGGGCGTTACCGCGCCCAATCCCCCGCCATTGACGCATGGCGGGCAGCGTTTCAGGCGACCGGTGACTTGGATCTGGCTTCGACACGCACGCCGTCACCAAACACACGCACCAGCGCGCCCCTGAACTTTTCTTCGATCCAGCGGGCATTGAAGGCTTTGGCAACGGTGATGGTCACCGCCCCACCCTCGCCCCGCGCCAACATGGCCCCGGCAAACCATCCCGCAAACACCGCCGGGCCGATCAGTTCGGACAGCTGCGCACCATCCGCGCCCCAGTCCGGCCCGCTATCTGCGACCACAGGGGTCGCCGTGGCGGCCTCGACAAAGCCTTCCCAGCGTTGCTCGGCCAAAAACGTTTCGGGGTGGCAGAGGCTTTGCGCCGCCCGTGGCGGGCGTTCCTGTTTGCGCCGGGCATTCTCCGCCGCCACGGATGCGCGGTAAGCCGCATGGCAGGCGATCAGCACATCGTCCGCCGGGCGCACATGGCGGGTTTTAACCCAGGCCTGCCGGGCCTTCAGCTTCGATGCGTGCTTTGGCGGTTCGGATTGTTTCCAGAACCGCTCGAACCCGTCCGGCGCATGACCGGTGGCGGCGCCACCTGCGGGCTGGGCTGCGGACACTGGCTGGGGCGAAGGCGCAGAGGCGGTGGTTTCTTCCTGCCCGGAACCGGGCAAGGCCCCAACCACGTCCGGTCCGCCCTGCGGATCGGACAATGGTAGGGACATATTCGGTCTATCCGATATTACCCCTGTTACCCCTGTTATCCCTGTTTCTTCTTTGTCCCGCATCTGTCCCGCATCTGTCCCGGCGGCGTCCCACACACTGTCCCGTTTGCTGTCCCGCTTGGGCGCACCGACAACCTGAAACCGATTGTAATTGCGGATGAAATAGACCTTGTTGCCGTCCCGCGATGTGTCCCTGAGCGTGTCCCGCTTTTCGAGCTTGGCAAAGAAGCGGTCGACAGCGCTTTTCGACCAGCCCCACTTTTCCGCCAGAAACCTGACCGAAAACGACAACTCGCCCCGCTTCAAATTCACCGGGCCAGTGCTGCCGCGTGTGCGCAGATCCTTCCATGCGGCGGCACCGATCAGCCACAGCCATGCCTCGCGGTCGCTATAGGCGGCATCGGAGAATTCGGGATCATCCCAAAAGTCGCGGCTGATGGCGTAAACGTTCGGGCCGCGTTCGACTGTTGCACCGCTCATCCTCATTTGGCCCCCGCATTCTGCCCGGTTATGGGCGCACTGGCGGACACACTGGCGGGCGGCACGAACAAGGCGAGCTGCCTGCCATCGGCCACCGCTTTGCGGGCCTGTGCGGCCGCACGGCTTTTCTGTGCCACCTCGTGCATCAGCTGCACATGAATGGCGTTGTATTTGTGCGATGCCCGGTTCTTACGGTCGGTTATCCAGCGCTTGGTCATGCCCTGTCCCCGATTTTTATTGGATGGAATTTACGCCTCCCCCGACGGGCGGCGGCCATGGCGGCAAGCTGCGCCGTGGAAAGGATGCGGCCAGCCACCTTGTGGTCATGCCCGGCTCGGTAAACCGGCAGACCTGACGCGCGGAGCAACAGCACATCGTCGTAAAACGGTTTTGCCTCGGCCTTGGCTGGGCGCGGCTGGATTGTGGTGCCGAACATATCCGGCTGATCAGATGCCCTGCGCCGGTTCATGCGGCGTCCCTCATTTG
>JBAVPS010000096.1:0-2646 GCA_049693315.1 Rhizomicrobium sp.
CCCCCCCCCTGAGGGATGGCGCAAGGCGATCGCGGCCCCTGAGTTTGCGGAACAGGAGCCCGGCCAGAGTGGCCAGCGGCAGACTTCTCGGTCTTGGCGGGTATTTACAGGTAACAGCACCCCGGATTTCTGGTAACCTGCACACCGTCACAGGTATGAGGCTGAACATGTTTCCTGTCAGGCGCCCCTTCATCATTCTGTTTGCCCTTGCCCTCTGCTCTCAGGTGGCGGCCATTGCCGGGGACAAAGCGCCCGCAATTACCGATCCAGCAATCGTCGGTGTGGACGACCTCAACATCTATGGCACGGCCGTTCGCTTCGCGCGTGACAGCCACGTTCCGGGCGGTGCGGTCGTATGGGTGGAACCGCCGGCACAGGCAGGCGAAGACTGGTCGATCGGCACCAGCGCATCAGTTCCCGTGACGGCTAAGGCTGGCGAGCGCCTGAATGGCTTCTTCTGGGCCCGTGCCGAACAACCGCAAAAGCTGACCGTAACGATCCATGGTGCGGCACCGGACTACAAAAACGTGACTATCGGTACTGTCGCACTCACCGCTGAGTGGCAGCGTTTTACCATTGGCGGGGTAACGGAGACGAACCTGCCTGCGGGATCGCAATTTCTGTCCATCGCATTGGGGCGAGCTCAAGGGCAAGTCGTTCTTGGCCCGGTCATGTTTACCACTGGACAGCCGGACTCCGCACGCATCACGAAGGACTTCGCGGCGTTCCAACCACGATCCATCGCAGAGAATGTACAAATCGCATCAGATCCAGGTGTCTCTCTGGCTGGCAGGTTGCGCCTGCCTGCAACGCATGGCCGGGGGCCGTTTCCTGTCGTTCTACTGCTGTCCGGCAGCGGCCCCAGCCAACACGGTGGTTTCAACCTGCTGGAGGAACGGCTGCTGGGGGACGGCATTGCCGTTCTGACCTATGATAAGCGTGGCATCGGGCAATCGACCGGCCAGTTTGTCGACACGCTCAAAAACATGGAAACCGACGCGACGGCGGCCGTACGGTTTCTGCGGAGCCGCCCAGATATCGACGGGGCGCGCATTGCCATTGCCGGCCACAGCCAGGGTGGCGCGGTAGGCCCCGCTGTTGCAGCTCAGGATCCGACGATTGCGGCCGTCGTGATGTTTGCAGGGCCCGCAGCGCCAGCACCAGAGCCTCCGGGCCCAGGCCACGAACTGAATTTGGTGATCCTGCGCAATATGCTCCTCAAAAGCGGTGCAAATCCGTCGGCCGTGGATCATGTTGCCGCGACCGTCGAGCATTTGTTCGAGGCAGAAATCCGCGAGGCATCCCCCACGACAATCGAGCCGCTGCGGGAAAAGGCAATTCAGGCCTTCATGGCGTGCAACTTCAACCGTGAACAGGCCAATGGAGCTTTAGTAACAACGAGTTCCATCATACTCGAAGCGTTCAACACCCACTTCGATCGAACACTTGCCAAACTGCACATGCCGGTTCTGGCTCTTTATGGTTCGCGCGACGAGGTTGTGCAGTTAGGTAATCATGTGCCTGCCGCGAAGAAGGCGCTTGCCGCCAATCCCCATGCGCAGGTGATTGAGATAGCGGACATGAACCACGACTTTCATCACGTGCAAACCCCCACTGCACAGGAACAGGCCTATCCCGGACCGATCGCGGCGCCAGAGGTGATCACGCTGGCCCGGGACTGGCTGAAGGCGCAATTGCATGCGACGGGCCACTGATCATTTCTTACGGCCTGATATAGAGATCCGCATCCCCGGACTGTCCCGGAAAGCTGAAGAGCTAGCCTTCATCCCGATCTAATCCAGCATAGGTTTGGCGGATGGTCGCAATCGGCAGGAACATCTTCAGCGGGGCACCGGGAAACGACTGAAAGCCATGGCGGGCATACCATGCCACCCGCCCTTCAGCTGCGCCACACCACAATTAAAGCTCCTGCGGTCATGCAGGTCCGGGTCAAAGGCGTGGATCTCTATCAGGCTTAGATCTTCCCCCAGGGTCTCAGTCGGCATGAACAACCCGCTCACCATAGCGGCGGGCAGCACGAAGCGCAGCGGGCGTTGGTGGTGGCGGGGCATCAAGCGCGGCAGTAAAGGCCGCCACGTCGGCTGGTGACATGTCATAGCGAGTTTGGGTGGCAAGCACCTCCTCCACCTCCTGCGCGATCGACAGGCGTACGAAAGCGGAAACCTTAAGCCCGAGGACGGCTGCAGCGGATGCAACACGCGTCTTCAGTGCAGCCGGCAGCCGGATCCGCAACGTATCGTCATTCTGCACCGGGTCTTTCGGTATGGGAAAAAGGTTCTGCATGACACACCCCAGAAACACCATCCCAACAAGGGACGCTAATGTAACTACAAACCAAGATGCAACCAGAATGACACCACAACAGCAATAATCACAACCATAAGACGGTAACTGTGCACGGGAGAATTTCATAAAATCAGATTCTGCTTTGTATCTTGGGGAATAGCATGAGTGAGATTGACCGCATTTCGGATTTATTGCGCAGACAGGTTGGCAAAAAACGCCCGCCGAAATGCTGGAGCGATTTTATCGCCACACTCCCCGAAAACGATGACACAGATCCCGCTTCAGAGCGGATTGAATTCGACGTCTTCGGCAACCATTTCATCATCCGCTACGTCGACC
>JBAVPS010000097.1:0-5161 GCA_049693315.1 Rhizomicrobium sp.
CGGAAACCTCGCGGCGCCCGGTGCCGATGCTGAAGGCGGTGCCGACGGCGGCGTCTACGGCACCTCACCCCACCCCGGCACAAAAGGCGGCTGCGGTGATGGTGTCGAAGAAGCTTTCTAAGCCGGACGAGAAGTGGGAAGAATTTTAAGCATCGCCCCTGCTGCGCACTGCGGCGATGCATTGCCCTCCAACGGGGGGCGGAATATTCTGGCGGACTGAAGAGTCTTCTTCCGTCCGCTATTTTTTTAAGCCGTAGATAGGTTCCGCTGGTGACGACACGGCCGGGGCTTAAGCAGGAAGGGTATTCCATGGCGCTTGTCAGCATGACCGGTTTCGCCGATGCGCAGGGTGCAAATGATTGGGCGCAGTGGCGCTGGGAGGCCAAAAGCGTCAATGGCCGCGGGCTTGAGCTGCGCCTGCGTCTGCCGCCGGGGTTCGAGGCGATCGAGGCCAAGGTACGCGCTCTGGCTGCTGCCCATTTCAAGCGGGGGAATTTGCAGGTCACCCTGACACTGGAAAAGGCTGGCACCACGCGCGGCTTACGTATTGATCGGGCGGCGCTGGCCGCGGCGGTGGCGCTGGCCAATGAGATTGCGGATGAACCCGGGCTGGCACCGGCCCGCATAGACGGCCTGCTGGCGCTCAAGGGCGTCATTGTGCAGGATGACGAGGGTGACGAGCGCGAGGAAAAAGCCGCCGCTGCCGAGGCCGTTCTGGTCACGCTGGAGACATGCTTTGCTGCCCTGGCCGAGGCACGCGGCACCGAAGGTACCAAACTTACCGCCCTGCTGTCCGCCGATATCGATACCATCGAACAGCTGACACAGAAGGCGGCCACACTGGCGGCCACCCAGCCTGCCGCGTTGCGCGATCGTCTGGTGGCGCAGTTGGCCGATCTGGTCGCCCCCGGTACGGTAACGCCGGAACGGCTGGCGCAGGAAGTAGCGCTGCTGGCGGTGCGTGCCGATGTGCGCGAGGAACTGGACCGGTTGACCGCCCATGTTGCCGAGGCGCGGCGGCTGGTGGATGTGGGTGCTGCGGTGGGGCGCAAGCTTGATTTCCTATCGCAGGAATTTAATCGTGAAGCCAACACCTTATGCTCAAAATCCTCGGACGTTGAATTGACGACGATTGGGCTTGAACTGAAGTCGGTGATCGATCAGTTTCGCGAACAATCGGCAAATGTGGAGTGATGTGATGGATCGGCGTGGTTTGATGCTGGTGTTGTCGTCGCCGTCAGGGGCAGGTAAATCGACCCTGGCGCGCAGGCTGCTGGCCAGCGATGCCAACATTACCTTGAGCGTTTCGGCGACGACGCGGTTTCCCCGCCCCGGCGAGGTCAATGGTAAGGACTATTATTTCGTCAACCGGCCCGACTTCGAACATATGGTGAGCGAGAACGAGTTTCTCGAATATGCCACGGTGTTTGAAAATCGTTACGGCACGCCCAAGGCCCCGGTGATGGATGCACTTTCCCGTGGTCGTGATGTGCTGTTCGATATCGACTGGCAGGGCACCCAGCAGCTCAGCCAGAAGGTGCCGTCCGATCTGGTGCGGGTTTTCATTCTGCCGCCGTCCAAGGCCGAGCTGGTCAAGCGCCTGACCGGTCGGAACGAGCCGCAGGATGTGCTGACCGCCCGCATGGCCAAGGCCAATGACGAGATGAGCCATTGGGCCGAATATGACTATGTTGTGGTGAACGACGATCTTGAAACCGCATTCGCCCAGATTGTCAGCATTCTGAATGCCGAGCGGCTGAAACGGGTGCGTCAGCCCGGATTGCACGGTTTCGTTGCGGGCCTGCTGCAAGAGTAATTCGGCTACCCTTTGCAAATGGTTGCGGACCCGCCCTTGCAGAGCCATGGGCGGGTTCTTATTTTCTGTAACAGTCATGATTACAAATAGCTGTCCCAACAGAGAGAACCTGCGATGCCATCCCTTTTCGATCCAGCAAAATTCGGTGATTTGAAGCTTGCCAACCGCGTGGTCATGGCACCGCTGACACGGGCCCGTGCCACAGCGGACCGCCGGGTGCCGACCCCGGTCATGGTGGAGTATTACCGCCAGCGTGCCACGGCCGGGCTGATCCTGACCGAGGCTACGGTGATAGACCCTCTGGCAGCGGGCTATGCCGCCACGCCGGGGATCTATTCGCCCGAGCAGATCGAAGCCTGGAAGCCGATTGTTGAGGCCGTGCATCAAAAGGGCGGCACCATTGTCATGCAGTTATGGCATGTCGGGCGCATTTCCGACCCCGAGCTGCTGATGGGGGCCTTGCCGGTTGCGCCCAGTCCGATTGCGCCGTCTGGTCATGTCCGTCTTTTGCGCCCGATGCGGTCCTATGTGACGCCGCGGGCGCTGGAGCTGGCCGAGATTCCGGCCCTGATCGCGTCCTATCGCCGGGCGGCTGAGAACGCCAAACTGGCCGGTTTTGATGGTGTCGAGATCCATGCCGCCAACGGGTATCTGATCGATCAGTTTTTGCAGGATGGCACCAACAAACGTACGGATATCTATGGCGGGCCGGTCGAAAACCGGGCGCGGCTCATGTTGGAAGTGACGGACGCCGCCATCTCGGTGTGGGGTGCGGGCCGTGTCGGCGTGCATTTTGCCCCCCGTGGTGACAGCTTCGAAATGAGCGACAGCAATCCGCTGGCCACCTTCAGTTATGCCGCCAGCGCGTTGGGCAAACGCGGTATCGCCTTTTTGTTCCTGCGCGAACACAGCGGTGATGACAGCATTGCCCCGGCGGTGAAAAAGGCGTTCGGCGGGCCGCTGATCGGCAATGAAAGCTTCACCCGCGAGACGGCGCAGGCCGCTCTGGATGCCGGTTGGGCCGATGCGGTTTCCTTTGGCAAGGATTACATTTCCAATCCTGATCTGGTGGAACGTCTGCGCACCGGTGCACCGCTTAATCCCTATAATATGGAAACATTTTATGGGGCCGGTGAAGTGGGGTACACGGATTATCCTGCGCTGGGTGCCTAGGTTTAAGCGTTCCGACGATGTTTTGATGACGGTTGCCGCCTGTCACGCCTTCGCCGGCGGGCAGGCGGTGCTGTTATGGGTCATGTCCCTTGAGACAAGCGGACAATTGCCGTGAAAATATGCAAGTGAATGTTGCTGTGCTGGGCTCAGCGGGCAAGATTATGTCGCCAAGGCATTAAACTGTTCATGAAAATGGGGTGAAGGCGTTTTCCCTCTTGCGGGGAGGGGGGCATGTCTGTTGATTCGCGTCTTTTGCT
This sequence comes from Rhizomicrobium sp., assembly GCA_049693315.1. Taxonomy (GTDB): domain Bacteria; phylum Pseudomonadota; class Alphaproteobacteria; order Micropepsales; family Micropepsaceae; genus Rhizomicrobium. Next base: position 3,247 of record JBAVPS010000097.1, read on the forward strand.
ACCACATGGGCAACAGTATGGATCGCGAAGCCGTTCGTCACGTCCCTTATGACATCGAAGTCGAGCAGGCACTGCTCGGCGCGATATTGGTTGATAATGCTGCGCTGGAGGCCGTCGCCGGTCAGCTCAAGCCGGAGCATTTCTACGATCCGTTGCATCAGCGCATTTATGCCACCATGACGGCATTTCTTGAGCGCGGCACGATGGCGGTCACGCCGCTGACCCTGCATGCGGCGATGAAGGCCGATCCCGGTCTGGTCGAGGTTGGCGGTCATGCCTATCTGGCCAATCTGGCCGATGCTGCCCCGGCGTTGCCCAATGTGCGCGATCTGTCGAAGATTCTGCAGGATCTGTTCACCCGCCGCACGCTGGTGCGTATTGGCGAGGATATCGTCAATGGTGCTTTTGAATCACCGCAGGATAAGACCCCGCAGGATCTGATTGGCGATGCCGAAAAAGCGCTGTATCGCGTTTCTGAAACCAACAAATATGGCGAAGGTCCGATCGATTTCTCGGAATCCCTGCGCCGTGCGGTCGAGATTGCCGAAAAGGCCCAGGCCCGTGGCGGGCGCATTTCGGGCGTTTCGACCGGCCTGACCGATATCGACGGCCTGCTGGGTGGTTTGCAGCAATCTGACCTTCTGATCGTCGCCGGTCGCCCGGGCATGGGCAAGACGGCGCTGGCCACCAACATGGCGTTTAACGCCGCGCGTTTTTATGTGCGCGATATGGCGGCGGGCGAAGAAAACACCGCCGGTGCGCCGGTACTGTTCTTCTCGCTCGAAATGGCCGCCCAGCAATTGGCCGCCCGTATTCTGTCGCAGCAGGCCGAGCTGGAGATGTACAAGATCCGTAACGGCAAATTCTCCGACAGCGAATGGGAGAAGTTCGTGCTGGCGATGCAGGAACTGACCACCCTGCCGCTCTATATCGACGATACCGGCGGTATCTCGATTGCCCAGATCGCGGCGCGGTCCCGCCGTATGAAGCGCGAAAAGAATATCGGGCTGATCGTGATCGACTATCTGCAACTGATCTCGCCGTCGCGCAAAGCCGAAAACCGCGTGCAGGAAATTACCGAAGTCACCAAGGGCCTCAAAACCCTGGCCAAGGAACTGAATGTGCCGGTGATGGCGCTGTCGCAGTTGTCGCGTGGTGTTGATGCCCGCGACGATAAACGCCCGGTGCTGTCGGACTTGCGTGAATCCGGTTCGATCGAGCAGGACGCCGACGTGGTGATGTTTGTGTACCGCGAAGAATATTATCTGAAATCGCGCGAGCCTGATCTCAACGGTGTTGAGGACGAGCGTAAAGAACATAGCAAATGGGCCGAACGCATGGAGCGGGTGCAGGGCAAGGCGTTGGTGATGATCGAAAAACACCGCCACGGCTCGACCAATTCGTTCGAGTTGCAGTTCGACGACCGCTTTACCCGTTTTTCCAATCTGGCGGGGGAATAACGCAACGCCCCCAAAAGTGGGCACCGGTTTTGGGATCAGGCGTTGCGAGGAAAATTCGAACGCCCCCAAAAGTGGGCTGCGATTTTCTGATGGTTTAGCTCGACAGCAGCGTGTGGCTGTTGACGATTTCTTCCCAGGTCAGTCGCATCATGCCCTTGGGGTCCGGGGTGGCGGGCAGAATGGCCGGTCCGCTCAGCATCTGAATGCCACCGCTATAGGCCATCTGCAGGGTGTTGAGTTTACGGACCCCCAGCAGGAAGGTGCTGAGCCGCTGGGCGCGGGCCGCCTGTACCAGTGCGTGAACATCTTCGTGGCGTAACAGATGTTCCTGCAAAAAATCATGCCGGTTATAGCCGATCGCGCGCAGGCCAATGCCGTGATAGGGGGCCATGTTGTGGGTGCCCGGTGCCACGGTTGCCGACACACTGCGGGCAAACGGGCGCAGTGTGTTGGTC
>JBAVPS010000098.1:0-1685 GCA_049693315.1 Rhizomicrobium sp.
CACCAACAACATTCCGCAGCGTGATGGGGGCACCCATCTGGCGGGTTTCCGCGCCGCGCTGACCCGCGTGGTGACCAAATATGCCGGCGAAATGGTCGGCAAAAAAGACAAGGTCGATCTGTCGGGCGATGATTGCCGCGAAGGTCTGACCTGCGTGTTGTCGGTCAAGGTGCCGGACCCGAAATTCAGCTCGCAGACCAAGGATAAGCTGGTGTCCTCGGAAGTGCGCCCGGTGGTCGAAAATATCGTCACTGACAAGTTGGGTCAGTGGTTTGAGGAGCACCCCACCGAAGCCCGCAACGTGGTTGGCAAGGTGATGGAAGCGGCGCTGGCCCGTGAAGCCGCCCGCAAGGCGCGCGAGCTGACGCGGCGCAAAAGCGCGCTCGACAGTGTGTCGCTGCCGGGTAAGCTGGCCGATTGTCAGGAACGCGATCCGACCAAATGCGAGATCTTCCTGGTCGAGGGTGACTCGGCCGGTGGCTCTGCCAAGCAGGGCCGTCATCGCGCCAATCAGGCGGTGCTGCCGTTGCGTGGTAAGATCCTCAACGTCGAACGCGCCCGCTTCGACAAGATGCTGGGCAGCCAGGAAATCGCCAACATGATTACGGCGTTTGGCACCGGCATTGGGCGCGAGGAATTCAACGCCGACAAGCTGCGCTATCACAAGATCATCATCATGACCGATGCCGACGTCGATGGCGCGCATATTCGCACGCTGCTGTTGACGTTCTTCTATCGCCAGATGCCGGAGCTGATTGAACGCGGCCACATCTACATTGCACAGCCGCCGCTCTACAAGGTGACGCGTGGCAAGTCCGAACGCTACATCAAGGACGAAAAAGAGCTCGAAGAATACCTCATCGGTGAAGGCCTCACCGGGGCGACGTTCACCCTGTTCAATGGCGAAGTGCTGACCGGTGCCGATCTGGCAGCGTTGGTCGACAAAGCCCGTCTGGTGTCGCAGGTTTTGGGCAATTTCCCGCCGCATTATTCGCGCTTCCTGCTGGAACAGGCGGCGATTGCCGGGGCGTTCAATCCCGACCGTCTGGTCAACCCGGACGAGGCCAAGGCGATCGCGCAAAAGATTGCCGCGCGTCTCGACACGCTGGCCGACGAAACCGAAAAGGGCTGGTTTGGCGAGCCGACCACCGATGGCGGTCTCAAATTCTGGCGCGAGCTGCGCGGTGTGCGTGAATCGGTGGCGATTGACGGCGATCTGATCGCCTCCTCGGATGCCCGCAAGCTGGGCAAGCTGGCCGACGAGCTGCGCACCTATTACGAAAAATTCGGCAAGCTCACCCGCAAGGAAGAGGTGCTCGAAATCTGTTCGCCGAGCGAGCTGTTGAAAGCCGTGATCGACTGGGGCCGCAAGGGCCTCGCGATGCAGCGCTACAAAGGTCTGGGCGAGATGAACCCTTCGCAGCTGTGGGAAACCACGCTCGACGAAAACGCGCGCACGCTTTTGCGGGTCAAGGTCGAACATGCCGACGATGCCGACAATCTGTTCACCAAGCTGATGGGCGAAGTGGTCGAACCGCGCCGCGAATTCATTCAGGAAAACGCGCTGAACGCCAGCCTCGACGTCTAAGCGTTAACATCAGTATGAATGCGAAAAAGGCGGGCATGGTCCGCCTTTTTTATTGCCGGTTTATTTGTCTGGCACCATTTAAAATGCCACCTATACC
>JBAVPS010000099.1:0-1635 GCA_049693315.1 Rhizomicrobium sp.
GTATAGCGCTATAGCGTGAAAATGAAAACGGCGCCGGTTTCCCGGCGCCGTTTTGCGTATTGTATCCGTAAGCCGTGTCTTAGTAGCGGTAGGTTTCCGCCTTGAAGGGGCCAGCCACCGTCACGCCGATATAATCGGCCTGGCGCTTCGACAGTTCGGTCAGTGTAGCGCCAACCTTCTTGAGGTGCAGCGAGGCGACCTTTTCGTCGAGGTTCTTGGGCAGGGTGTAAACACCAATCGGATATTCCGCCGGCTTGGTGAACAGTTCGATCTGCGCCAGCGACTGGTTGGTGAAGGACGCGCTCATCACGAAGCTGGGGTGGCCCGTGGCGCAACCAAGGTTGACCAGACGGCCCTGCGCCAGAAGGATGATGCGGTGACCATCCGCAAACTCGATCTCGTCGACCTGCGGCTTGATGTTGTTCCATTTGAGGTTCTGCAGCGCGGCAACCTGAATTTCCGAGTCAAAATGGCCGATGTTGCAGACAATGGCCCGGTCCTTCATCGCGCGCATATGCTCGATGGTGATGATGTCGACATTGCCGGTGCAGGTGACAAAGATGTCGGCGCGCGGCGCAGCCTGCTCCATCGTCACCACTTCATAGCCTTCCATCGCCGCCTGCAACGCGCAGATCGGATCGACTTCGGACACCAGCACGCGGCAGCCGGCATTGCGTAAACTGGCGGCCGACCCCTTGCCGACATCGCCATAACCGCAGACCATGGCGACCTTGCCCGACATCATCACGTCGGTGGCGCGACGGATACCGTCGACCAGCGATTCACGGCAGCCATAAAGATTGTCGAACTTCGACTTGGTCACGCTGTCGTTGACGTTGATGGCGGGGAACAACAGCTTGCCGTCCTTGGCCATCTGATACAGACGATGCACGCCCGTGGTGGTTTCTTCAGTCACGCCACGGATATTCTTGGCGATGGCATGATAGAAGCCGGGTTTGGAGGCCAGACGCGTCTTGATCGCGGCGAACAGGACTTCTTCTTCCTCGCAGGTCGCATGGTCGAGGAACGCGGTATCGCCATCTTCGGCGCGCACGCCCAGATGGATCAGCAGCGTGGCATCGCCGCCATCGTCGAGGATCATGTTGGGCGTGCCGCCATCAGACCATTCAAAGATCTTATGGGTGTATTCCCAATATTCGGGCAGGCTCTCGCCCTTGATGGCGAAGACCGGTGTACCACTGGCCGCAATCGCGGCAGCGGCGTGATCCTGGGTCGAATAGATATTGCACGACGCCCAGCGCACATCCGCGCCGAGGGCCTTCAGCGTTTCGATCAGCACAGCGGTCTGAATCGTCATGTGCAGGGAGCCGGCGACGCGTGCCCCTTTCAGCGGCTGGCTCGGACCGAATTCCTCGCGCGTGGCCATCAGACCGGGCATTTCGGTCTCGGCAATGTCGAGTTCCTTGCGGCCCCAATCGGCCAGGGCAATGTCTTTTACAATATAGTCAGTTGAGGGCATTTTCGCGGTTTCCCTTGCAAAACAGTTGCTCGGCTATAGCAGGATGGCACCGGGGCGGCAAGAACATATAAAGAAATATGCATGTCTTTATCCGTTGCGGTAAAGAAACTCTAACACCCACCGCTTAAAAGCCCCTTACGCCCACAATCCAGGCT
>JBAVPS010000100.1:0-3675 GCA_049693315.1 Rhizomicrobium sp.
GCGCATCAGCACCCGTAAGTACTGCACATCCTCGACATGGGCCGGGCCCCAGGCTTCGTGTAGTAGCTGCTGATGGGTGACAACCTTGCCTGCATGCTGCACCAGAAAGCGCAGCACCTCATATTCCTTGGGCGACAGATGGACTTCTTCGTCGGCCAAAAAGACCTGCCGTTTGACCAGATCAACGGCGAGCGGGCCGCTGCGGAATACTGGCGCTTCCCCCGTAACCTGCAGGCCGTGGCGCAGTGCGGTCTGAAGCCGGGCCAGCAGTTCTTCCATGTCAAAGGGCTTGGTGACGTAATCATCTGCCCCGGCTTCCAGGGCTTTGACCTTGCCGGCGACATCGCTGCGCGCTGACAGAATCAGAATCGGTGTCAGCGCCTGCGCCCGCATCTGGCTCAGGATTTCGAAGCCATCCCGGTCCGGCAGGCCCAGATCCAGGATCACCACATCGGGCTTCTCGTGGGCGAAGACCGCCATGGCCTCGGCGCCATCGGTCGCCTCCAGACAGACATAGCCATGCGGCGGTAATCCAACCCGCAAGAAGCGGCGGATCTGCGGTTCGTCATCAACAATCAGGATGCGGGGCGGTTTGGCGGTCATGTGGCATCACCTTCCGGCAAGGCGCGTGGCAGGGCAAGGCAAAAAACCGCGCCAGTCCCATCTTGCCGGTTGGCGGCGGTAAGGTGCCCGCCAAAGGATTCGACGAAGCCGCGCGCCACCGCCAATCCCAGCCCGGTGCCAGCAACATGGCGGTCGGCGGCCTTGGCGCGGTAGAACTTATCGAAGATGCGCTCAAACTCGTCCGGCGCAAGGCCGGGGCCTTCATCCATGATCGACAGTTTGATCGTTTCCGTCTGCGCCAGTGCCGCAATACGGATCAGCGATCCGGCGGGGGCATATTTGGCGGCATTATCGGTGACGTTGACGATGGCTTGTTCCAGCAGCAGAGGATCGGCGCTGACCAGATAATCGCCGATATCCAATGCGATGCGGTGATCGCTCAGGCGGCGTTTCAGCCGGTCGAGTGCGGTTTCCACCACCTCGACAAGATCGACGGGGGCCAATTTTATGCCCAGCACCCCGGCCTCCAGCCGCGACATGTCGAGCAAATTACCAACGAAGCGGTCAAGCCGCTCGGCTTCCTCGCGGATGGTGGCAAGCAACTCGTCGGTCTGGGCGGCATTATAGACCGTACGGCCGGTGAGCAGGGCGGAGGACGCCCCAAGGATGGAGGCAAGCGGTGTACGCAGATCATGCGACAGCGAGGTCAGCAGTGCGACCCGCAGCTTGTCTGCCTCGGCCCGCACCTGAGCCTCGTCAACTTTCTGCACCAGTTGGCAGCGTTCAATCGCCAGAGCGGTCTGATCGATCAGCGCATCGAGCAGGCGGCGTTCTTCCGGAGTCATCATGCCTTTTTCGTCGTGCCGCTGCAGGCCGATGACGCCGACCAGCCCTTCGCCGGTACGCATGGGCAGGAACAGGCGCTTGGCCCCCGGCAGCGTTTCGGCGTTACGCCCGGCGGGCTGGCCATGATCCCAGCACCAGGTGGCCGCCGCCATATCCTGGGTATCAATTTCGTCGTCGGGCGGATAGCCCGCAGCGATTTCCGGCTGACCGCTGGTGGCATCCGGCAACAGGATCAGGACATTGGCCTTCACCATTGACGCAATCTGATAGGCCGTGGCCCACAGAATATCATCCAGCCGCGAGATGCCGGTCAGCCTGCCGGTAAAGTGAAACAGTTCGCTGGTTATTGCGGCCCGTTTGGCCGACAGATTAGCCTCGGCCCGCACCCGGGCGGCAAGATTGCCAGCGATGATCGCGACGAACAACAAAACTGCAAAAGACAGCCAGTTGTTGGGATCGGCGATAGTAAACGTGTAAAGCGGCGGCAGAAAGAAAAAATTATAGGCCATCACACTGATGAAGGCCGTAAACAATGCGGGCCACAGCCCGAACGATACCGCGCTGACCAGAACCGGAATCAGGAACAGCATGCCGATACCGCTGCCCAGACCGTGCAGGGCGTTAAACCCCAGCGCGGCCAGCAGCGTGGCCGCGACGGCCAGCAGGCTGAGGACATAGGGTGGATAGCTGGGTGTGACGGCACGTTTGGTGCCGACAGCCTTGCGGCCAATGACATCGCCGTCTGCCAATACGGCGGTGATACTGATGGCGCCACTATTGTGTAAGAGTTTGCGCACCACCGAGCCATGTAAGGCTTCGAACCAATGGGGGCGGGTCGATTTGCCGATGACGATCTGGGTGATGTTGTTCTGGCGGGCAAAGCCTAAGATCGTTTCGGCGATATCGCGCCCCGGCAGGGTAACGGTTTGCGCGCCCAGCCGCTGGGCCAGCCGCAGCGTATCGGCAATACGGTCTTTCTCGATCTCGCTTAAACTTAAGTGCCGCGGGCTTTCGATATAGAGCACTGTCCATTCGGCTTTTAAATTATCGGCCATCCGGCGGGCGCGGCGCACCAGTTCTGCCGCCGACGGATGTTCATTGACGCAGGCCAGAATGTGCTCGCCCACCGCCCACGGTCCGGCGATAGCATGGCTTTGCATGTAATCGACCATGTCGCGATCAACATGCTGGGCGGCTTTGCGTAAAGCCAGTTCGCGCAAGGCGGCCAGATTACCGGGTTTGAAAAAATGGCGGATAGCGCGTTCGGCCTGTGGGCGGGTATAGACTTTCCCTTCGCGCAGGCGCTGCAACAGATCGTCGGCCGTCGTGTCAACCAGCTCAATCTCGTCGGCTTCGTCCAGCACGCGGTCGGGCAGGGTTTCACGCACACGAATGCGGGTGATCTGCGCCACAACATCGTTCAGGCTTTCGAGATGCTGGACATTGACCGTGGTGTAAACGTCAATTCCGGCCCCAAGCAGTTCCTCGACATCCTGATAGCGTTTGGTATGCCGGCTGTCGGGGGCATTGGTGTGGGCAAGTTCGTCGACCAGCGCCAGTTTGGGGCGCCGCTGCAATACGGCATCAAGGTCCATCTCGGCCAGCACCCGGCCACGATAGAGCGAGCGCTTTTTTGCAATGGTCTCGAAACCCTGTGTCAGCCGGTCGGTGTCGGCGCGGTTATGGCTTTCGACCACAGCAATAACGACATCGATATTTTCCAACTGGCGCGCGCGGGCCTGGGTCAGCATTTCATAGGTTTTGCCGACACCGGGGGCCGCCCCCAGAAAGATCTTCAAATGCCCACGCCCCTCGGACCGGGCGGCTTCTAACAGCGCGTCGGGCGAGGGGCGGGGATCGTCGTTCGGTGACATCATGGTCGGAATTTTAGCCGTTATTGCTGAGCTCGTCCAAGGCCAGATTGAGTTTCAGCACATTGATATGCGGTTCGCCGATCAGGCCGAACAGCCGTTTTTCGGTATGGGCCTTTACCAGCGCGGTTACCGTGCTTTCTGGTAAATGGCGGTTTTGCGCCACCCGGGGCACTTGAAACAGGGCTGCAGCGGGGGATATGTCCGGGTCGAGGCCGCTGGCCGAGGCGGTGACCAGATCAACCGGTACGGGCTTATCCGGGTTTTCGGCCTGCAATCGGGCCGCATCTGCGGTCACCCGTTTTGCAAGCGCTTTAGATGTCGGCCCCAGATTCGAGCCGGAGGAGGCCCCGGCATCATACCCCGCCCCGGCCGCCGAGGGGCGGCCGTGGAA
>JBAVPS010000101.1:0-3364 GCA_049693315.1 Rhizomicrobium sp.
CACCAAAGGCATGGGCTTTGGCACCTGCCTCGGCACCAAAACCGGCCCGCATGCCAGCCCGCTGGAAGGCAGCCATGCCAATTCGTTCGAATCCGCCGACGTGCGGGCACTGGCAGCAGCGGAATGCGGCTTGCTGGTGCCGGAGAACGAGCTTAAATGGTATGCGGTGCGCCCCGATGCCAACAGCTTCGACTTTGAACGGGCCGACCGGCTGATGGCCTATGCCGCCCAAAGCCATCTGGCGGTGCGGGGTCATACCCTGCTGTGGAATTTCCCAAAATGGATGCAGGAATGGGAAAAGGCGTATGACTTTGGCCCCCATCCGGCGGCCGAAGCCGAGCGGGTCTTGCGACAGCACATCGGCAGGGTGTGCGGGCGTTATGGCACCCGGATATTCTCATACGATGTTATCAACGAAACCATTGATCCGGCCACCGGGCGCTTACGCGATACCGGCTTTAGCCGCGCGCTGGGGGATAATCTGTTCGACATCGCGTTCCATGCCACCCGGGACGCGGCCCCCCATGCCGAACTGGTCTATAACGATTATATGACCTGGACGGATGGTAACGAGAAACATTATGCCGGGGTGCTGCGCGTGCTTGAATATATGCGTAAAAAAAACATCCCGATCGATGCACTGGGCATTCAAAGCCATATCGGCACCGGCACCGAAGGTAGCAGTGGCTTCCTGCGCCCCAATGAAAAGGTCTGGCGCGGCTTTCTCGATGATGTCACCGCCATGGGCATCGGCCTGATCGTGACCGAGCTGGATGTGGAAGATAAGCTGGCCCCCGGCAATGTAACCACGCGCGATAAGGCGGTGGCCGATTATACGCGGGGCTATCTGGATCTGATTTTAAGCTATCCACAGACCCGCTATGTTATGGCATGGGGGTTGGTCGATAGCTATTCCTGGCTGCGCAATTACAGCCCGCGGCCCGATGGACAGCCAAAGCGGCCATGTCCGTACGATGATGATCTGAAACCCAAGCCACTGCGAGAGGCTATTGCGGCGGCGTTTCGCAGCGCCCCCGACCGCCCGGCAGTGCGTTTTGGCTGACATTGGTAGAGACCCGGCGCACACTGTTGTACGCCGGTCCCATAGGCTTTATGCCGCCCGCTTATTGGTCATGTCGATGACAAAGCGATAGCGCACGGACTTGTTCACAACGCGAGAATAGGCTTCGTCGATCTGATCGGGACGGATCAGCTCAATATCGGCCTTGATATTGCGGGCGGCACAGTAATCGATCACTTCCTGCGTTTCGGCGATACCACCGATAAGAGAACCGGCGATGCTGTAACGGCCAAACGCCAGCATCATACCATTTATGCCCTGAAGCTGCTCCAATGCGCCAACATTGACGTAGGTCGCATCCAGTTTCAGCACCTCGGTAAACGGCAGCATTTCATATGCCTGCGGCACAGTAGAGATCAGCAGATCAAACTTGCCGGCCAGGCGCTTCATGGCGGCGGTATCACTCCACAGCACAGCATCCTTGGCCCCCATCCGCTTGGCATCGGCGATCTTGCCCGGCGTGGTAGTAAAGACCGTAACATCGGCCTGACGCGCCACCGCCAGCTTCACCGCGATATGACCCAGACCGCCCATACCGATCACACCGACACGCTGACCACGTTCGAGCTTCCAATGCTGCATCGGTGAGAAAGTCGTAACACCGGCACACAACAGCGGTGCCGTCGCCGCCAGATCGACGCCCGGCGGAATGCGAATAACGTAATGCTCTTTTACCACCATGCGGTCGGAATAGCCGCCATAGGTATGGCCGCCGGAAATCAGATCTGGTGAATTATAGGTGAAGGTCGCGCCTTTCGTACAATTCTGCTCGCGGTCATCAAGACAGTTATCGCAGGTGCCGCAGGAATCGACCATGCAGCCAACGCCGCCAATATCACTGACCTTGAACTTGGTGACATCCTTGCCCACTGCCAAAACGCGGCCGATCACCTCGTGTCCGGGGACGCTGGGGTATACCGTCGGCATTACCGCAGACCATTCGTTCCGCGCGGTGTGAATGTCCGAATGGCAGACGCCGCAATAGAGCACTTCAAAATAGACATCCTTGGGGCCAAGGGCGCGACGCTGAATATGTATCGGCTTGAAAGCTCCCTTAGCACTGGTAACACCATATGCCGTCGCCGGGTAAGGCCCGGTGCCAACCGCCGCCCCCGCACCCGAAGCCGCAGCGGCAGAACCGGCAAGCAGCGGTGCAGCCATCAAACCCGCACCAGCCGCCAGCAACAGCTCACGCCGACCGGTCAGTGTCGGGCTATGATCATGGCTGGGGTCTTTGCATTTATCGCACATGCTTTGGGTTCCTTAGATTTTGATCTGTCTGCTTCACATTAGACAGTGGCTGGCTGTGGGATTAGCCGGTAAATTCTGCATGAACCTATGATTTTTCGTAATTAATGTCGTAAAAGAGCCCCGCGAAAAATATGAGCTATCCGGCATGAAGCACATCATCACCGCCACTGACCGCAAACAAATGCCGTGGAAGAATGGCCTTGGACTGACCGAGGAGTTTGCCATTTTTCCGCCAAACAGCACCCTAAAGAATTTTTCGTGGCGGGTGAGCATGGCACATGTCACCCGCGACAGTGCCTTTTCGCCCTTCCCCGGCGTAATCCGCCATATGGCAATCTTTGAAGGCGCGATGCGTCTGAAATTTGCCGACCGGCCGCCCCGTCTTCTGACACGGACCGGACCGATTGAAACCTTCCGTGGCGATGATCCGGTCAGCGCCAGTGTGGTGACAGGCCCGGTGCGGGATCTGAATATCATGACTCGCGGCCAGTGCACCGCACGGCTGTCACGGGTAAGTGCTGGGCAAGCTGTATCGTTTGAAGCCACCACAGAAACCGCTTTGATGATTGCGATAGAACCGCTTACCGTTTCGGGGAAAACCGACCGGTTTGAACTTTTACGCTATGATGCGCTGCGGATAGATCGCCCCGGCCAGCAGGATTTATACGCGATTACCAGTGGGGACTGTTATGTCGTCCAAACATTTCCCGCCAGTAAGTAGAAATCCAAATTATTCAGGGATGACGGCATTAAGACAGGCGATGGCATTTAATGACCGCGGGTAACCGATATAGGGTACCAGCTGAGTCACGGCATTAAGCAAAGTTTGCTTGCCGTTACCGACATTGACGTTACCCTGAATATGCCCTTTGAGCTGCGGCTCGCACCCGCCCAGCGACAGGATGATCGCAAAGGTCAGAAGCTCGCGGGTTTTAATATCGAGCCCGGTCCGGGTATAATAATCACCAAAGCAATTGGCCGACAGATAGTGCTGAATGTGGATCTGATCTTTCGGTGACTGCTCGTACATCC
>JBAVPS010000102.1:0-9907 GCA_049693315.1 Rhizomicrobium sp.
GTAACGCGCAAACCAGCCGAGGCGCTGGAATATGAAGCCTCTGCCGGATCAGCGTTCGGAACCGAAGGCTATGACGGCTTTACCGGCACCGCCCGGATTGGCACCAGGCAGAAGAATTTTTATCTGCAGGCCGGGGCCAGCATTACCAAATACGACCATACCGACCTGTCGGATGATTTTGTTCCGACCGCCAATGAGGATGGCGGCAAACGCAATCACACAGCTACCCGCAATTACAGCCTGAACCTTAAAGCTGGCTGGACACCCAATGCGATCGACGAATATTCGATCAGCTACACCGGCCAGTGGGGCCGTAAGGAGGCCCCCTATTCAGCGGTCGATGCGGTCAGTTCGCAGAAGAACTGGACCTGGCCTAACTGGGATGTCCAGAACATCTATTTCCTGTCTAACACCGCGCTTGGTGAATCAGCCCACATCAAAACCCGTGCCTTTTACAGCGTGTTCCGCAACGGGCTTTATTCGTTTGATGATGCAACCTTCTCAACGCAAAAGTTGGGCAAATCCTTCCGCAGCTATTATTCAGACTATGCCTATGGTGGTAATGTCGAAGGTGACTACGATTTTGGCACGCGTGACAGCCTGAAGCTCAGCTATTTTTACCGCCGCGACAGCCACACCGAATGGCAAACCACCTATAAGCCAGCGTTGACCGAGCCCAAGCAGGTCAGCGTAGAAGACACCCATTCGATCGCCGCCGAAAATCGTTTGCGTTTAAGCGATAACCTCGATTTTCTGCTGGGTGCCAGCTATGATTACCGCCACCTGCTGGAAGCGCATGATTACAGCTCAGGGCTGCTGACCTACCCCAGGGCAGATGATGATGCCGTCAATCTGCAGGGCCAGCTGATCTATGATTTTGGTGCCATTGGTAATGTGCATGCTAGTATATCGGACCGCACACGCTTTCCCACCTTGTTTGATCGTTACAGCACCAAGTTCAACACAACCCTTTCAAACCCCGATCTTAATGCGGAACGGGCGATCAATTATGAAATTGGCGGCCATTGGAACCTGTTTGAAGGCACCAAAATCGATGCTGCGGTTTTCTACAGCAAGGTCAATCGCGCCCTTGAAACAGTGACAATCAATTTCTGCGATACGACATCGACGTTGAAATCAAATTGTACCGGATCAGGTGGTGCAGCCGGTGTGCTGACCAGCACAACACAAACCCAGAATGTCGGTAATGGCGATTATGTAGGGTTTGAGGTGTCTGCCGATACCATCATCACCGATGGGCTAACCGCCGGTGTGCGCTACAGCTACACTGACCGCAGCATGGATGCGCAAGGCGAAGACAATCCGGCACTGACCACAGGCTATCACCTGACTGGCATGCCCAACAGCCAGCTATTCGCCTTTGTCACCTGGCAGATCATGCCATCTCTGTCGCTGACCCCGAATGTTCAGACTGCCAGTAACCGCTGGTCAACCAACACCGCTGGCACGTCTTACTTCAAGATGGGGTCTTATACGCTGTTCAATCTGCAGGCAGATTATGCCCTGACGGATAAACTGGATCTTTCGGTCAGCGCCAAAAATCTGTTCGATGTCAATTACGCCCTGACCTATGGCTTCCCCGAACAGGGCCGCAACATTTACGCCGCGCTGCGTTTTAAATCTTAAAGCGACGTATCAAAATCAAAACGCCTTGCGGGGGGATACCCCTGCAAGGCGCTCGATTTATCAGGCCACGGGATTTAAGCGATAGCAAACCATCGGGATGTGCAGATTATTTCGCCGTCCGCTCGATGCTTTTGCCGACATGCGAGATATCTTCGCCCGCCCCGGCAATGGTGTGGCAAGCGTTGAGCAGCAGCACCGCACCGGCCATTGCCAGCACCTTGACCACCAAATTCGCTTTTGCCTTGCGCATAGACATCATCCTTGTCATCAATTCACCGGCTGCATCACCCACAGATGGCGGCAACCATTGCTATTAAAGCGGAAAGCCCGCTACAGGGTCAATAGCGCACAAAACGCTGTACCATATCCCCGCCCCGGCAGAAACGCGCCTTGGTTGCACCCAGCAACGAAGCGGGATAACTAATAACCGTGACTATCTGAACGGCACCTGAACGTTATGGCAGCAGCCAAAACATCCCGCGCAAAACCCGCATCCCTGCATGACACAATTTTACGGGATGTGCAGGGCAAGATCCTTAAGGGCACCTGGCCGCCGGGCCACCGCATTCCGTTTGAGACCGATATGGCGCTGCACTATGGCTGCTCGCGCATGACGGTTAACAAGGTGCTGACACAGCTGACCGAATCGGGTTTTCTGGAACGCAAGCGCAAGCTTGGCACCGTGGTGCGCGTGCCGGTGATTCAGTCCGCCGTGCTGGAAATTACCGATATTGAGCGCGAAATCACCACGCTGGGCCGCGATTATAGTTACCGGCTGATCGCGCGGAACTCACACAAAGCCAGTACAGAGGAGCGCACACTGCTCTGCCTCAAAGCCAGCGCCGTACCACGCACCGTATTGGCACTGGATTGCCTGCACTATGCCGACGGGCAACCCTTTTGCGTCGAAGAACGGTTGATTAATCCGCGTGCGGTACCCGCCGCCAAAACTGCCGATTTCAGCGATGTCCCGCCGGGCGGCTGGTTGCTGAAGCAGGTGCCTTGGAGCACCGCACGCCACCAGATCACCGCTGTTGGGGCCTCGGCCAAACTTGCGGCACGGCTGGGTATAAAACGCGGCACCGCCTGTCTGGTGGTCAGCCGCTATACCGAGCTGAACGGTGTGCCGGTCACCTTTGTCCGCTTAAGCTATCCCGGCGACAAGCATCAGCTGGTCGCCCAGTTCACCCCGCCGGCGCATTAACTTGCCATCACCGCCCGCACCGTGCGGGCAAAGGCGGCCGCAATGGCCTCGCGCCCGACATGGCGGCCGGCCTGCACCACCTGCTGCCCGGCCACCCAGACATCGCGCACCTGCATGCTGTCGGTAAAAATCCAGCGGTCGAGAATGGTATCCCCCGCCGCCGGTAACCCAAGCGCATCGCCCAGTGCCACCATGTCTGCCGGGGCACCCACGGCCAGCCCCAGCCCAGGGTCACCCAAACATTGCGCCCCACCGGCATAGGCGGCATCGAACAAGGCCCGTCCCGTCGAACCGTTTTCCGCCGCCAGTACGGCGCGCTGTTTCAGATGGACGCGTTGCAGATATTCCAGCATGCGCAGCTCGGTCTCGGCAGAAATCTGAATATTGCTGTCACTACCGATGCCAAAGCGGCCACCGGCTTTGAGATAGGCCGCCGCGGGGAAAATCCCATCGCCCAGATTGCTTTCGGTAATCGGGCACAGCCCCGCCACCGCAGCACAGGCGGCAAGGCCGCGTATTTCAGCATCAGTCAGGTGCGTGGCGTGGATCAGACACCAGCGCGCATCGACCGGCGTATTATGCAGCAGCCATTCAATCGGGCGGGCACCATAGAAGGCTTTGCAATCCTCGACCTCGCGCAACTGCTCGGCGGCATGGATATGAAACGGCCCCTCAGTATAGACGGCACACAACGCCTGTAATTCGTCCGCACTGACCGCGCGCAGGGAATGCGGTGCCACACCCAACCGCCAGCCGCTATGGCCCGCCAGATGGATACGGGCACGCTCCATCAGCCTATGAAACCCATCGAGATCATTAATGAAACGGCGCTGCCCCGCGCTGGGGGCGGCGGCACCAAAATCGCTATGGGCATAGAATACCGGCAACAGGGTCAGATTGATCCCGGTCTGATCGGCTGCCGCCGCGATCTGCCCGGCCATTTCGCCGCGGTCGGCATAGGGCGCGCCATCGCAATCATGATGCAGGTAATGAAATTCACCAATGCGGGTGAAACCTGCCTCCAGCATCTCAACATACACTTGCGCCGCAATTGTGCACATCTGGTCGGGCGACAGGGTATGGGCAAAACGATACATCACCTCGCGCCAGGTCCAGAAACTGTCAACCGGGTGACCGCGCCGCTCGGCCAGCCCCGCCATGCCACGCTGAAAGGCATGGCTGTGCACATTACAAAGTCCGGGCAGCAGGGCATGGGCAACCATATCCCCGCCTTCAGCTTGCGCCGCCGGGGTCAGGGCCGTGATGATGCCACCGGTCATATGAATGCGCAGATTGGGCTGCCAGCCCGTATCGGTCAGGGCCCAGGCGGCGAAAATCGTTTTAGGATCGGCAGTCATGACAAATTTCCTAGCGGGCCGGGGCAAACCCTGTGGATGAATTGACGCCCAGACAGCATCGTTATATGTATATACTTAAACCCTTCAGCCTGCAAAGTTCAACCGATGACGGCAGCACACACAACGGATCAAATCTGGTACAACGCCCGCCTGTGGGGCGCGGCCCATACCGCACCCGATACTGACACCGTGCGGGCCAATGGGCTAGTGGCGGTCACGGGTGGGCGCATCGTCTATGCCGGTCCGGCTGAGGACGCCCCGGCACTGGACACGGTGCAGCGCACCGATTGCGCCGGGCGACTGATCACCCCGGCACTGATCGACTGCCACAGCCACATTCTGTATGGGGGTAATCGGGCCGGGGAATTTTCCATCCGTCAGGCCGGTGGCACGTATATCGACATCGCCAGAGCGGGCGGCGGCATCGCCGCTACGGTTGCCGCCACCAGCGCACTGGACGAAGACGCCCTGCTCGCCACCAGTTTGAAACGCATCGACGCCTTGCTTGCCGAAGGTGTCGGCACACTGGAAATTAAATCCGGCTACGGACTATCACTGGAAGCTGAGCTTCGCATGTTGCGCGCGGCCCGGCGGCTGGAACGCGTGCGGCCGGTGCGGGTGCGCACCAGTTACCTCGCCGCTCACGCCATACCTGCCGCCTATCGCGACCGCCGCGAAGCCTATATGAACGATGTGGTGCTGCCCGGCCTGGTGCAGGCCCACGAGCAGGGGCTGGCCGATGCGGTTGATGCATTTTGTGAAACCATTGCCTTTACCCCAGACGAAATCCGCCGTCTGTTTAATCTGGCTCACAACCTTGGCCTGCCGGTAAAGCTACATGCCGAGCAGATGACGCAAGGCGCCGGTGCACAACTGGCAGCGCAGTATCACGCTTTGTCAGCCGATCATCTGGAATGGTTGTCAGCGGACGATGCCGACGCACTGGCAAAGGCCGGAACGGTAGCGGTGTTATTGCCGGGGGCGTTTTACGCCTTGCGCGAAACCCAAAAACCGCCGGTGGCGAGCTTACGCACCGCCGGAGCCAGAATTGCCATCGCCACCGATTGCAATCCCGGCACATCGCCTTTGTGTTCGCTGCTGCTGGCGATGAATCTGGCCGCAACACTGTTTGATTTAACCGCCAATGAATGCCTGCAGGCGGTCACCAGCCATGCCGCAATGGCGCTGGGTATAACGCAGGAAACCGGAAGTTTGACGGTCGGCACATCCGCCGATCTGGCCATCTGGGACGCCGCCACGGCAGAGGAACTCGTCTATGGCATGGGTTTCAATCCGCTGTGGCGCCGCATCCATCGCGGCCAAACCATAGAAAGATCTAACACATGACCCTTACGCTGATCCCCGGCGCCGTCGATTTGAACACGCTGCAAAGCATCTATTATGACGGCACGCCCGCAAAGCTCGCCACAGCAAGCCTTGCAGCGGTTGAAAAGGCCGCCGCACGCATTGCCGAAGTGGCCGCCGGTGATGCAGCGGTTTATGGCGTGAACACGGGCTTCGGCAAACTGGCCTCGATCCGCATTGCACCGCAGGATGTCGCACAGTTGCAGCGCAATCTGATCCTGTCGCATTGCTGCGGTGTCGGCGAACCGCTGCCGCTGAATGTCGTGCGCCTGATTATGACGCTGAAACTGATGTCGCTGGGCCGCGGCGCGTCCGGCGTGCGCCCGATCATCATTCACCAGATCGAAGCCATGCTGGAAAAGGCTGTTCTGCCGGTTATCCCCGAAAAGGGTTCCGTCGGTGCCTCGGGCGACCTTGCCCCGCTGGCCCACATGACCGCGGTGATCATGGGCGAGGGCGAAGCCTTTTATAACGGCGTGCGGATGCCCGGTGCCGACGCACTAAAGGCCGCAGGACTTGCCCCCGTTGCCCTGACCGCCAAAGAAGGTCTGGCACTGATCAACGGCACGCAAACCTCGACCGCACTGGCTTTAAGCGGCCTGTTCCGTGCCACACGCGCGGCCTTTGCCGCCATGGTAACCGGCGCACTGTCCACTGACGCCGCCATGGGCAGCACCGCACCACTGGCCGAAGAAATTCACACCCTGCGTGGTCATCAGGGCCAGATCGACTGGGCGCGTGCGCTGCGCCTGATGCTGGAAGATTCCCAAATCCGCGCCAGTCACGTGGTATCCGACAAGCGGGTGCAGGACCCTTATTGCATTCGCTGCCAGCCACAGGTCGGCGGGGCGTGCCTCGATCAGTTGCGCATGGCCGCGCACACGCTTCAGATCGAGGCTAATGCCGCCACCGACAATCCGCTGGTGCTGTCGAACGGCGATGTGGTTTCGGGTGGCAATTTCCACGCCGAGCCAGTGGCCTTTGCCGCCGACCAGATCGCACTGGCGGTGGCCGAGATTGGGGCGATTTCCCAGCGCCGCATTGCCACGCTGGTTGATCCGGCGTTGAGCTTTGGTCTGCCCGGGTTTCTGACGCCCAAGCCCGGCCTCAATTCCGGCATGATGATCGCCGAGGTCACCACCGCCGCCCTGATGAGCGAGAACAAACATCTGGCCCATCCGGCATCGATTGATTCCACACCGACCAGCGCCAATCAGGAAGATCATGTTTCAATGGCCTGCCACGGCGCACGCCGCCTGACGCCGATGACCCAGAACCTGTTCTGGATTTTGGGGGTAGAGGCAATGATGGCCGCACAGGGCATTGAAATGCGCACGCCTTTGAAAACATCGCCCGCCTTACAAAAGGCTCTGGCGGTGATCCGTGGGCGGATCGATACCCTGACCGACGACCGTATTCTGGCCCCCGACCTTCAGGCAGCCGGCGAACTGATTGAAAACGGCGCACTGGTCGCCAGCATCGATCCGGCGACATTTCCGGGGTTGGTGTGATGGAACCGGTTCTTGTCACCCGGGGGCACAGCCCGCTGGTTCTGGCCATGCCGCATGTTGGCACCTTTGTGCCCGATGACATTACCGCCACCCTGAATGCAGAAGGTAGGCGGCTGCGCGATGCCGACTGGCACATCGAACGGCTTTATGCCGATCTGGTGCCCGAGGCATCGGTGGTGCAGGCCACCCACCACCGCTACTGCATCGACCTTAACCGCGCCCCGTCACAAGAGAGCCTCTATCCGGGGCAGAACACCACGGATCTGGTGCCGCTGACCGATTTCGACGGCCAGCCGATCTGGCAAAAAGGCAAGGAGCCTGATGCGGAGGAGATTGCACGACGGCGGGCGGCTTTTCACACGCCCTATCATGCCGCGCTTACCGCCGAGATTGCACGCGTCAAAGCCATCCATGGCGTTGCGATTTTGTATGACTGCCACTCGATCCGCTCGCACATCCCGTATCTGTTTGAGGGGCAGTTGCCCGATCTCAATATCGGCACCAACAGCGGACAAAGCTGCGATAAACGCATCAGCGATGCGGTTGCCGATCTGTGTCTGGAAAGCGGCTTTAGTTCCATCGTCAACGGCCGCTTCAAAGGCGGCTGGACCACCCGCCACTATGGCCAGCCGGAACATCATGTCCACGCCATCCAGATGGAAATGACCCAGGCGCTGTATCTTGTCACCGAGGCCGAGCCCTTCTTTTTTGACGATGAAAAAGCCGCGCGCTTACGACCCTTGCTGCGCCACATTCTGGAAAATCTGATTGCCAGAGCCCACACGCTCGCCCATAAACCGGAAAAATTCTGATGACCGATCCACGTTATAACAGCCGCACCATCACGCCACCGACCGGCACCAAGCTGAATGCCAAAAGCTGGCAGACCGAAGCACCGCTTCGTATGCTGATGAATAATCTGTCGCCGGATGTGGCCGAGCGCCCGCACGAGCTGGTAGTCTATGGCGGCATTGGCCGGGCCGCACGCAGCTGGCGCGATTTCGACATCATTGTCGAAGCTTTGAAAAATCTTGAAGAAGATGAAACCCTGCTGGTGCAGTCGGGCAAGCCGGTTGGCGTGTTCAAAACCCATAAAGATGCGCCGCGTGTGCTGATTGCTAATTCCAATCTGGTGCCGCACTGGGCCAACTGGGACCATTTCAACGAATTGGACCGCAAGGGTCTGATGATGTACGGCCAGATGACGGCGGGCAGCTGGATCTATATCGGCACCCAGGGCATCGTGCAGGGCACCTATGAAACCTTTGTCGAGGCGGGACGTCAGCATTATAATGGCAGCTTAAAGGGCCGCTGGATTCTGACCGCGGGCCTTGGTGGTATGGGCGGCGCACAGGCATTGGCCGCCGTCATGGCCGGGGCCAGCTGCCTTGCCATTGAATGTGATGAAACCCGTGTCGATTTTCGCCTGCGCACCCGCTATGTCGACGAAAAGACCCACAGCATTGACGAAGCGCTTTCAAAAATCGAACAGTGGACCAGGGCTGGCGAGGCCAAATCCATCGCGCTGATCGGCAATGCGGCGGAAATTCTGCCCGAGCTGGTCAGGCGTGGCGTGCGCCCTGATCTGCTCACCGATCAGACCAGCGCCCATGATCCGGTGCATGGCTATCTGCCCAGGGGCTGGAGCGTGGCCGAGTGGCGCGCCAAACAGGAAACCCATCCGAAGGAAGTGGACGCAGCAGCGCGCGCATCGATGCGCGATCATGTTGAAGCCATGCTGGCCCTGCATCATGCTGGCGTGCCGACCTTCGATTATGGCAACAACATCCGCCAGCGTGCCTTTGACGAGGGCCTCAAGAATGCCTTCGATTTTCCCGGCTTCGTTCCCGCCTATATCCGCCCGCAATTCTGCCGTGGCATCGGACCGTTCCGCTGGGTCGCATTGTCGGGTGACCCGGAGGATATCTATAAGACCGATGCCAAGGTCAAAGAGCTGTT
The DNA here is from genome assembly GCA_049693315.1 of Rhizomicrobium sp. Classification (GTDB taxonomy): domain Bacteria; phylum Pseudomonadota; class Alphaproteobacteria; order Micropepsales; family Micropepsaceae; genus Rhizomicrobium. The sequence goes on from JBAVPS010000102.1 coordinate 9,045, forward strand.
GCCCAACGATACCCATCTGCACCACTGGCTCGACATGGCGCGCGAGCGTATTGCGTTTCAGGGGCTGCCTGCCCGTATCTGCTGGGTGGGCTTAGGCGATCGCCACCGTCTGGGTCTGGCCTTCAACGAGATGGTCGCCAAGGGTGAGGTTTCGGCCCCCATCGTCATTGGCCGCGATCATCTCGACAGTGGCTCGGTCGCCTCGCCCAACCGCGAAACCGAAGCCATGCGCGATGGCTCGGATGCGGTATCTGACTGGCCTTTGCTCAATGCGCTGCTGAATACCGCGTCAGGGGCGACCTGGGTGTCGCTGCATCATGGCGGCGGCGTTGGCATGGGCTTTTCGCAGCATGCCGGCATGGTGATCTGCGCCGACGGCACAGAAGACGCCGCCCGCCGCATTGGCCGCGTGTTGTGGAACGATCCGGCCACCGGCGTGATGCGCCATGCCGATGCCGGTTATGACAGCGCACTCGACTGTGCCCGTGAAAAGGGCCTGAAACTGCCCGGCATTCTGTAAGACCTGGGCCTTAGAAGATGTCACAGCCCCCACCGTCACCGCGGTGGGGGCTTTTTTATACCCACACCCATAGATGGTAACACATCCCACTTTGCCACCCCCTTAACATTTTTGTTTGCAGGAATGTGGTTCCGATTTATCCTTGCCCCTAACGGCCACCAATAAGGCCAGCCCATCCGGGAGGATCATCTTGCATTCGATAACACGACGTACGCTGATGGCGGCCGCAGGCGGCGGTGCTTTAATGGGAGCGCTCCCAGCAAAAGCCCGGGATCTGGCCACCAACCGAACATTTTTTACCGGCCCCTCGCTGCATCAACTGGCCCGCACCAAAGGCATGGGC
>JBAVPS010000103.1:0-3234 GCA_049693315.1 Rhizomicrobium sp.
GGGCCTTGAGATGGTCCAAATCTTCCTGATCCTTGCACTGGCCCCCTTGTTCACCGGCCTGGTGCGCAAAATAAAAGCACGGCTGCAACGCCGCATCGGCCCCAGCCTGTTCCAGCCCTATCGTGACCTTGCCCGCCTGTTCCGCAAGGAAACCGTCGTCGCGAATAACGCATCATGGCTTTATTTTGTTGCCCCGGTCGTCATTTTTGCAGCAACCTGGGTAGCCGCCACACTGGTGCCAACCCTTACCTTCAGCGTCGCCCTGACGCCGATGGCCGATCTGATTGCGCTGTTCGGGTTGTTGGCACTGGCCCGTTTTGCACAGGCCCTTGCCGGGCTGGACATTGGCACCAGCTTTGGCGGGCTGGGTGCCAGCCGCGAGATGATGATTGCCGCACTGGCGGAACCGGCGTTGTTGTTGCTGATTTTTACGCTGGCACTGCTCACCGGTTCATCACGGCTGCCCGACATTGCCCATTTTGTGCAATCGCCCGCCGTTGGATTGCACATCTCGCTGCTGCTGACCTTTGTCGGCTTTGGCATCATTGCCATTGCCGAAAGCGGCCGTCTGCCGGTTGATAATCCCGCCACCCATCTTGAACTGACCATGATTCACGAAGCCATGGTGCTGGAATATTCCGGGGGCCATCTGGCGCTGATCGAATGGGCGGCGTCGGTAAAGCTGCTGCTCTATGTATCGCTGATCGCGGCCATCTTCCTGCCCATTAGCATCGCGCAAACCGGCGACGGGTTCATTGCGCTTGGTATTGCATTGGCGCTCTATCTGCTGAAGCTCGTTCTTGCTGCTGGCGTCATTGGCGTATTCGAACTTTCAGACGCAAAAATGCGGGTCTTTCGCATACCAAATTTTCTTGGCACCGGCCTGATGCTCGCCCTGCTGGCGGCACTGCTCAGCCTCGTCTCCCGGATATTTTAACATGGTGACCAACAGTTTCGACATCTCGAACTTTCTCGCCGGTTGTCTGGTTCTGCTCAGCTTTCTGCAGCTGTACCAAAACCGCCTGCCACCGATAATCAATATTTTTGCCGGCCAATCCTTTGTGCTGGCAGTCTTTGTTGCCTGGCAGGCCCATGTCCAGGATGCCCCGCATTTACTGATTACCGCGTTCATTGCCCTCGGCTTCAAGGCGGTTATCATCCCCGTGGCGCTGCATTGGCTGATCCGCCATCTTGGCATTCACCGCAGTGTTGAAACCGTGGTCGGTACCGGACTTTCCATGATGGCCGGCATGCTGCTGGTTGGTCTGGCGGTCGCGCTGATGATGCGGACAGCCGTTTCGGCAGACCTTATTGTGCGCGAGGATATGGCCTTCGCCTTATCGGTGGTGCTGCTTGGCCTTTTGATGATGGTCACGCGCCGCAATGCCGTCAGTCAGGTCATTGGCTTTATGTCGATCGAGAATGGTCTGGTTCTGGCCGGAACCGGTGCCAACGGCATGCCCTTTGTTGTCGAGATCAGTGTGGCATTCTCGGTTCTGGTCGCCTTCATCATCTTTGGGATCTTCCTGTTCCGGATTCGCGAACGTTTCGATACCGTTGACAGCGCCGTGATTGACCGCTTCCGGGGGGACCGGCGATGAGCTTCTTATCCCCCGCTGACGACCTTCTGTTCATTCCGGCGATTGCCGGCATTCTGCTGCTGTCGGTTTCCAATTATCGGGTGGGTGCGTGGCTCAACATTCTGGCCTCGCTCATGACGCTACTGGCAGCGGGATGGATGCTGATCGACCATAGTGCGCCTGCCGGGCAGATGATTGCGGTGGACGATTTATCGATCAGCTTTCTGGCCCTGAATGCGCTGGTTGGCTTCACCACTAGCTGTTTTGGCAAAAGTTATATTGCGCATGATGTCGAGACCGGGCGCTTAAAACCCTCAACGCTGCGCTATTACTATGCGCTGTATCAGCTTCTTGTCTGCGCCATGAATCTGGCACTGCTGACCCGGATTGCCGGGCTGATGTGGGTTGCCATCGAAATGGCAACACTGATCACCGTGGTGATGGTCGGCATCTATCGCACGCACGAGGCGTTGGAAGCCGCCTGGAAATATTTCATGCTTGGCGGTGTTGGTATCGCGCTGGCGCTGTTCGGCACCATCATCGTCTATCTGGCAGCACAACCCTTCACCGGGGCGGGTCTTGCCGCGATGAGCTGGGACAATCTGGTCACCCATGCCGCATCGTTTGACCCGCTGCTGCTGGACATTGCCTTTGTTTTCATCCTGGTTGGTTACGGCACCAAGGCCGGTCTGGTACCGCTGCACGCCTGGCTCCCCGACGCCCATGCCGAAGGCCCCACGCCGATTTCAGCCATTCTGTCAGGCCTGCTGCTCAATCTGGCGCTCTATGCTATCTTGCGCTTCAAGATTATTCTGGCGGCTAACCCGGCGGTGTTTGCCCCCGGCCCGATGATGATTGTGCTGGGCATGGCATCAATCTTTATTGCCGCGCTGATGCTGTACCGCCGCCGCGGGATCAAACGCTTCTTCGCCTATTCCTCGATCGAGCATGTCGGCATCATCACGCTGGCATTTGGTATTGGTGGCCCGCTGGCGAATTTTGCCGGTCTGCTCCACATGGCGATGCATAGTCTGGCCAAATCCGGACTGTTCTTTACCATCGGCCATATTGTCCGCATTAAAGGCTCGCAGAAATTTGCCGATATCAGTGGGCTGACCATCAGCCACCCGGCATTGGGCTGGGTCTTCGTTGCTGGCGTTATCGCCATTGCCGGTCTGCCGCCCTTTGGCGTGTTCACCAGCGAATTTCTGGTGGTGAGTTCCGCCTTTACCTGGCACCCGCTATTGGCGCTGATATTGGTGGTGGGCTTGCTGATTTCACTGGGCGGATTAATTCTGCGCCTGAACGAAACCGCCTTTGGCAGCCCAGGCGGCAGTCTTATACCGGACCGGGTTTCGCTGTGGCCCGCCCAATTGCATTTCGCGCTGGTGCTGATTGCCGGGATCTATCTTCCCGGTCCCATCACCACCTGGTTCCAGCATGTCGCAAAGCTGTTGGGATAGGACACGCCATGACAGAACAAAACCAAAGCGTTCCTGCAAAAAACGCCCACTGGCCACGAACCGAGGTCAGCTGGGATGAATGGCAAACGGCAGCGCAGAATATGGCCGATGGCAGCTATTTACTCGTCGCCCACTGGGCCGAGCCTAATCTGGTGCACGCGGCCTTACGGGATCCGGGCAACGGGCAAACC
>JBAVPS010000104.1:0-2150 GCA_049693315.1 Rhizomicrobium sp.
GAAATGAAATTGTGGATGTTCTTATAGAAGGCGGAGAAGTGCACCATGCCGCCGGTGGTGAAGTAATATTCGACCGCAGCATCGAACTGCTCGGCCTTTTCCGGCTTCAGATCCGGATTACCCCAACTGCCGGTAAAGGCGCTGGTATAGGTGCCGGAATAAGTCCCGTTAACATAACCGCGCGGATTCATCTGCGCGAAAGTCGGCCGGTTGACCGCCTGAGAGAAAGCGAGGCGTACATGGGTTTGCGGGGTTGGCAGGAACTGAACGTTCAGCGATGGCAGTACGTCGATCTGCGAATGACCGCCATCGACCTCCGAGGCAACCAGATCAGACGAAACCTTTACCACCCCAGCGGCATCGAGTGAAGAGTCCGTCAGATTGGGTGAAAAATGATAGCCCGAGGCATGGTCGCGATAGGCAGCGACACGCACACCGACATTGCCATTGAACGGCACAACAAAGTCATCATTAGCGAAGTTCGCCATGACATAGCCGGTTGCCGTGGTTTCGTTTTGCTTGGCGAGCGTCGTCTTGTCAAAGATGGCAAGCGCTTTGCTGCCATAATTATCCGTTTTATTGTAGGTTGATTGCAGATACGCAGGGCTTTGTGCCGCCGCAACGGTCGGGAAGTAAAGCGACTCTGGCAACCCGACTTTACCGCCAAACATATCCGACAAATCAACCTGCTTGCCCAGCGAAGGGTCGGTATCCAAATACACAATATTGGCCGGAGTGCCGATATACCAGGGGGTCAGTTCCTGCCAGTTATATTTGGTTTCGTTGTCACGCTCGCCACGGCTGGTGATCTTCAGGCCACTTTTAATCGCGCGGATCAGGCTGGTATCGCTGACGGTATAGGTCGTATCGAGATAGAAGGCGACCTCGCGACCATAGTTATGCAGCTTATGCGGCATGGTATCTTCCCATGCGTAATTGGCCGCATTGGTAAGATCGACAGTATCTTCCGAGAAGGTCAGCTTGGGCAGTGTCGAGCTGCCATAGGAACTAAGCTGCATGCCGTAGTTGGCGATGTAGGTATAGAGCCCGGCAGTATTATCATCCTGCTTGGCGGAAGAATCGACATATTGCAGGGCGAAGTTTGCCCCAAAGCTGTCGGTCGGATGCCATTCGCCACCGATGGAAATATCGCTCGTGGTGTTGACACCATGCGAATAGGTGGTCTGCAACGTGTACGGAATAGGCTCATAACCAAACGTACCCGAATTGGTCAGACCGGTTCCCGGGAACCCCCACATAAAGCCTGACAGACCATTGGTATAGGTCAGGTTACCCTGTGAATCGAAGGTGTTGGTGCTGTTGGGGGCAAGGAAGGTTTGAATGCCCGACCCCAGGAACATGCCGTAGGACAGCGAGTTCAGCGTATAGCGGGACTGGAACACCGTCGCAAACAGCAGCAGATCCTCACTCGGCCGCCACTGCGCCGCTGCATAAAGGCCAAGCCGAACCCGGTCGTCATTGCGCTGGGTGAAGCCGATACCGCCCGGAACATAAACCTCTGACGAGCCGCTATCCGACAGCGACGCCAGCGTCGTGCCGTGGGTCGAGGAATAGGTCGGATTATAGACCGTCGGCACATAAGGCAGAACCTGCACGCCATCCGCCTTGGTGCTCAAATCGGAATAGGTGATATTGAGCAGCAGACCGATTTCACCGATCTTGGTATCCCAACGATCACTGATCATGGCGCCGCCACCGACATGGCCCTTCTTGGACTTGTCCGCGTAGTTGCCGCTGATGGTCACATTGGCCGTCAGACCGTCGAAATCAAACGGCTGGCGCGAACGTAAATTGATCACGCCGCCAAAACCGCCTTCGGGCAGATTGGCTGACAGGCTTTTGAAAACATCGATGCCCTGCGCCAGTTCCGGCGGGATATCTTCCCATGCCAGATTACGCCCGTTGGCAGCGCTGAAACTGTCACGCCCGTTGAGCAGGCTGACGGTGCTGGTCAAACCACGGATGGTGACGCTGGAGCCTTCACCCAGATAATTCTCGCTGCCGCCACCGGTCTGAATGCGGGCGATATTCACACCAGGTAAGCGCTGCAAAACCTCGGTGATGCTGTTATCCGGCAGCTTGCCGACATCTTCGGCCGCAACGGAATCGACAACAACGTCGGCCTTCTC
>JBAVPS010000105.1:0-6713 GCA_049693315.1 Rhizomicrobium sp.
GCTTTTAGACGATGAGGTGTACGCTGCACCCGTCGATACCGAGGAAATCTGCATGGCAAAAAACTCCTCATCCTTCAGCGGTTACACGACGAGAGTGCTTTTCGTCGCGCTGCCATCCTGACTTTTGTCGCTGTAATTTTGCAGCGCCGCACTTATTGCGCCATCCGGCCCGGCGGGTGATACCGCCGTGGCTTGTGTGCTGTCGGATGTTGTCGCGCTATCTGTGGTTATCGCGCTATCTGTGGTTGTTCCGCCACTTTGCGTCAGGGCATTTTCAAGCAGCAAGCTAGCCAGTTCGTTGGCGCTGATCGTGCGGGAAGATGTGCTGTCGCTGGCGGTGCTGTCCGTGCTGCTGGTGTCGGATGTGGCTGATGTGTTGCTGCTGTCGGCGGCGTTTTTGGCGTTCTGCTCGCTGATCTTTTTCAGCCGTTCCTCGGCCGCCTGTAACAACATCACAATCGGATCGGTGGAACCGGTCGAACTGCCGGGTGTGGTCGCCGCAGCAGCGGCAGAGGCACTAAAGATTTCATAATTGGCCACGGCGGCTTCACGTGTACCGGCATAGCGGTCGGTGGCTTGTTCGGTCGGCGACAGGGAATCGTAATAGGCGACATAGGCTTTGTAATATTGCGCCATCAAACCATCGGCCTGTTTCTTGGTCGCCGCGGCACAGGCCTCAAATGCATAGTGAAAAAACGCTTTGTTTTCGTTTTCGGTTACTTGGTTGCCGATCTTTGTTGCTTCTGCATTTTCCGCGGTAGTCAGATACGATTTATTGACAAGCTTTTCGTACCTTGCCTCAAGATCGCTGGAAGACAGCGTTACGGTATCGGTTGTGCTGGAAGCACTGCTTGTCGTTACCGCCGAACTGCTGCTTTTAGACGTTGTGGTGTACGCCGCACCCGTCGAGACCGAGGAAATCTGCATGACAAAAACTCCTCACACTTTAGAGTGGAGTTTACGCCGTACGAACGCAGAAGGCATTAAAAATCAAGGGCAGGCGCACAGTATCGGTCTTAATAGTAAACGCACCTGCATACCGGAAATCCGGCAATCGGTTTTATGGCATCCAATTTCCGTACGCTGGATCACCCCCCCCGGCACCCAGACGCCAGCGCAGCAGTAAAAGCGAAATTGCCGGGCAGCTATTTTGACGTATAGTGGGGGCATGATCCATGAATCCCCGCTGGTTGCCGTTATCGTCATCGGCCTGGGTCTGGCCTTTGGATTTGGGACCCTGGCGAACCGCCTCAGGCTGTCGCCGCTGGTGGGCTATTTGCTGGCCGGTGTGCTGGTTGGCCCCTTCACCCCCGGCTTTATCGCCGATGGCAATCTGACGCTGCAGCTGGCCGAAATCGGCGTTATTCTGCTGATGTTCGGGGTTGGCTTACATTTTTCGATCAAAGACATGGCTGCCATCCGGGCCATTGTGATCCCCGGTGCGCTGATCCAGGTCGCCCTTGCGGTGCTGCTGGGCTTTGGTGCGGCCCAGTTGCTGGGCTGGCGGCTGTCGTCCGGTCTGGTGCTGGGCATGGCGATGGCGGTGGCATCGACCGTGGTGGCGATGCGGGCGCTGACCGACCGCCGCCAGATTGATACCGAGCGCGGGCGGCTGGTGGTGGGCTGGCTGGTGATGCAGGACATCATCACCGTTCTGGCGCTGGTGCTGATCCCGCCCTTTGCCGGCATTATCGATGGCGGCAACATCGATATTGGCCGGCTGTTCATGTCGTTGTGGGCCACCCTGGGCAAGCTGGTTGCCTTTGGCGTTCTGATGTTCTTCGCCGCCCGCCGTATCATGCCGCAATTGCTGCATTATATTGCCCATACCGGCTCGCGCGAGCTGTTTAGGCTGGCGGTCCTGTCGGTGGCGCTGGGCGTGGCCTTCATTGCGTCGGAGCTGTTCGGGGTCTCGATCGCGCTGGGGGCGTTTCTGGCAGGCATGATCCTCAGTGACTCGCCACTGTCGCAACGGGCAGCCGAGGAATCGCTGCCCTTTCGCGATGCCTTCGCGGTGCTGTTCTTCATTTCGGTCGGCATGCTGTTCGACCCGATGGTCATCATCCGCGAGCCTTTGGCGCTGACGCTGACCGTGGCGGTGGTGTTTGCCAGTGCGGCCTTTGCCACCTGTATCGCGCGTTTTCTGGGCCAGTCCTGGCCCGCGGCCCTGACGCTGGGGGCCAGTCTGGCGCAGATCGGCGAATTTTCCTTCATTCTGGCCGATCTGGGGGTGGGCCTGCACATCCTGCCCAAGGATGGGCGCGATCTGATTTTGGGCACCTCGATCATCACGATTTTCCTCAATCCGCTGGTCTTTGCCAGCCTGTCGAAAATCTATCGCCGTCTGGTGCCGTATGAGCAAAACAACGAAATCCCGCAGGAGCCGTTGCCGGTCGAGGTTATTCCGCCGCCGACCAGCCTGACCGACCATGTTGTCATCATCGGCTATGGCCGGGTCGGGCGGCTGCTGGCCGCGGCGCTGAAGACTAAGGCGGTGCCGGTTCTGGTGATCGAAGATGCCCCCGATGCCCGCGAATATCTGCGCAAAGACAAGTTCGATTTCATCGAGGGTAACGGCGCTTCGCAGGCCGTGCTGCATGCCGCCAATCTTGAGCACGCGCGCTATCTGTTCGTCGCCATTCCGGAAGTGTTCGAGGCATCCGAGGTCGTCCGTCAGGCCCGCCAGATCAATCCGACCCTGCCGATTATCGCCCGGGCCCATTTTGACGAGCAGATTACCGATCTGACCGAGCAGGGGGCCTCGGCCGTGGTGATGGGCGAACGCGAACTGGCCAGTGCGATGCTGGGTTTTGTGCGCGCCTGACGCGTTTTGGTAAAATGTGCCGCGCTTGGCGACGCGCCGGGTTTAGGTTAAACACACTATTATGGCTATCGTTGCACTGATCGATTACGGCTCTGGCAATCTGCGTTCGGCAGAAAAAGCCCTGGCCCGCGCCGCTTCTGAAAGTGGCAGCGGCCAGCAGATTGTCGTCACCGCCGACCCGAAAATCATCGCCACAGCCGAGCGCATTGTACTGCCCGGCGTGGGCGCGTTTGCCGATTGCATGGCCGGGCTGAAGGCCCTGCCGGGCATGGTCGAAACCCTGCACCGGGCGGTGTTTGAGGAAAAAATTCCTTTCCTGGGCATTTGCGTCGGCATGCAGCTTCTGGCCACGCTGGGCCGTGAATTTGGCGACCATGACGGGCTGAACTGGATCAGGGGCGAGGTGGTCAAAATCACCCCATCCGATCCGGCCTTAAAAATCCCCCATATGGGCTGGAACGAGCCACGCTTTGCCAAACACGCCTTGTTTGCCGGGCTACCAGACGGGGCGCATGTCTATTTCGTGCATTCCTATAAATTTCTGGCCGCCGATCCGGCCGACATTCTGGCCGAAGCCGATTATGGCGGCCCGTTTGCCGCCGCCGTGGGCCACGACAATATCGCGGGCTTTCAGTTCCACCCGGAAAAGAGCCAGGCGGTCGGTCAAATCATCCTCAGCAACTTTTTACGTTGGCAGCCGTGATCCTTTTTCCTGCAATTGACCTCAAAGATGGTGCCTGTGTCCGCCTGAAGAAGGGCGAGATGGCATCGGCCACCATTTTCAATGCCGACCCCGCCGCACAGGCGCAAGACTTTGAAAAATCAGGGTTTTCATGGCTGCATTGTGTTGACCTTAATGGGGCCTTTGCCGGAAAATCGGTTAATGCCGACGCGATCAGAGCGATCCGCGCCGCCATCGCCCTGCCGATCGAGCTGGGGGGCGGCATCCGCGATCTGGCAGCGATTGAATTCTGGCTCAGCGCCGGGATCACCCGGGTTATTCTGGGCACTGTGGCGGCCAAAGACCCCGCGCTGGTCAAAGAGGCGGCGCGCAAATTCCCCGGTCAGATCGTGGTCGGGGCCGATGCCAAGGGCGGCAGGATCGCCACCGCCGGCTGGGCCGAGACCGACAGCCTGACCCCGATCGAGCTGGGCAAGCGGTTTGAAGATGCCGGGGTCGCCGCCATTCTCTACACCGATGTCGATCGCGACGGCCTGCTGGGCGGCGTCAATGTCGAAGCCACCGCGGCACTGGCAAAAGCGGTCAGGGTACCGGTCATTGCGTCGGGCGGGGTCGGCAGCATTGATGACATCGCCGCGCTGAAAGCGACGAAAGAGGCCAATATCGAAGGCGTGGTGATCGGCCGTGCACTGTATGACGGCCGCATTGATCCCACCGAGGCGCTAAACCTCAGCCGCGCTTAAGCCGGTTTGCGATATCGTCGAGCTGTTCAAGGGTGAGGTAATTGATATGAACCTCGCCGCCCTTATCGCCATGGTCGATGATCGTCACCTTCAGACCTAACCTATTGGAAATACTGTCTTCCAGGGCCAAAATGTCGGGGTCGTGCTGGGGCAGTTTGACCGATTTTTTCTGACCGGTGCGCTTCTCGCTCTGGCGCACATTCAGCGCCCCGGCGATAATTTCCCTGGCACGGGCTTCGGCATTGGGGTCGCCCACCAGCGTGCGGGCGTGACCGGCGGTCAGCGAGCCATCCTGCAACAAAACCTGCACCGCAGGCGGCAATGTCAGCAGGCGTAAAGTATTGGCGACATGGCTGCGGCTTTTACCGACCTGCTTGGCAACCTGTTCCTGGGTATATTCAAACCGTTCCATCAGTTCGTGATAGGCGGCGGCTTCTTCGATGGCGTTCAGATCGGCGCGCTGAACATTTTCAATGATGGCGATTTCGAGTGATTCGCGATCACTCATCTCGCGGATCACCACCGGCACATCATGCAGCTTGGCCTTTTGGGCCGCACGCCAGCGCCGCTCGCCGGCGACAATTTCATAGGCGTCGATCTCGCCCGCCACCGGACGGACCAGAATGGGCTGTAAAACGCCTTTTTCTTTAATAGATTCAACAAGATCGCTTAAATCAGCCTCGGTAAAGCGCTTGCGCGGCTGAAAGCGGTTCGGGCGCAGAAACGCCACCGGCAGGCTGCGCCCACCACGGTTACGGGCTTCGGCCGCGCCACGGCCCGACGCGGTATCATCACCCAAAAGGGCGGATAAGCCCCGGCCAAGCCCGCGGGCGCGGGCGTCGTCGGATTTCTTGATTTCGGGGCTCATACAGCTTCCTCGTTGATTCTATTGGACTTTTGACGCGCAGTCTCCTGCTGGATCACTTCGCTGGCCAGCCGGATATAGGCCTGAGAGCCGGGGCAGTGCAGATCATAGACCAGCGCGGGCAGGCCATGACTGGGCGCTTCGGAAATGCGGACATTGCGCGGGATCAGCGTCTTATAGACCTTGGGCCCGAGATGCGAACGCACATCGGCCTCGACCTGAACCGACAGCCGGTTACGCTTATCCGACATGGTGAGCACAATACCCTGAATTTCGAGATCGGGGTTCAGGCTGTCACGCACCAGTTCGATGGTTTTTAAGAGCTGACTTAAGCCTTCCAGCGCGAAAAATTCGCATTGCAGCGGCACCAGCACGGCATTGGCCGCGACCATGGCATTGATGGTCAAAAGCGACAGCGAAGGCGGGCAGTCGATCAGGATATATTCCAGATCGGATTCAGATTCGGCAAAAAAGCTTTCCAGTGCGTCTTTAAGCCGGAAATTGCGCCGATCTACGTCAATCAGCTCCAGTTCCGCGCCCGACAGATCGACGGTCGCCGGCAACAGATAAAGCTTAGGAATCTTGGTTTCGACGATGGTTTCGCCAATGGCGGCCTGGCCCATCAGCACATCATAGATGGTGCGTTCGCGTTCGTGCACACCCAGCCCCAGGCCGGTCGAGGCATTACCCTGCGGGTCGATGTCGATCACCAGCGTTGGCTTGCCAACAGCGGCCAGTGCCGTGCCGAGATTGATCGCCGTGGTGGTTTTCCCCACGCCGCCTTTTTGATTGGCAACGACGAAAATACGCGGTTGAGCTTTCACGGATGCTGCCTTTGACGAGGGGTTAGCCGAAGCGGTTTTAACTGTGAAATTTCCAGAATTACGCCGCTTTTATGGGTCTGGCTCGGATGGGTTGCAAGCGTCATCCTCCAGCTTTTTTGGGCCTCGGTCAATTCAGCGCGGTAATTTTCGCCCTTGGGGAACAGGCAAATGCTGTGCGGCCCGATGCAGCGGGCAGCATAGCCGAGCAGCTTGGGCAGTGGGGCGCAGGCCCGCGAACTGACAACATCATAGCCAAAGGGGCGGGCATCTTCGACGCGTTCATTGCGGATGCTGACCTTCAGGGCCATTTTTTCCGCCGCCGCTGCCAGAAATTCGCATTTTTTGTGGGTGGCTTCGAACAAACTGACGTCCAGACGGCCTTCAAACAGCAAAGCCAGCACCAGACCGGGGAAGCCGGCACCACTGCCCAGATCGGCCAGCGTTTTGGCATTTTCCGGGATAAACGCCGCCATTTGGGCACTGTCGAGGATATGACGCGTCCAGACCTCGGCCAGCGTGGCCGGGGCAACCAGATTATGGCGCGTGTTCCAGTCTTTTAAAATCTCGACATAGCAGGCCAGCCGCTCGCTGGTTTCACGTGAAACAATAAAGGCGGCCTCAAAAGCCCCACGGTCGTCCGTTTCAGCCATAGGGTTTTCCATTTTAAGCCACCTTGGTGGCGTTTTTTGTCGCTTTGATATGCGCCAGAACCAGCGTAACGGCGGCAGGGGTGACCCCATCAATCCGTGCGGCCTGTCCCAGTGTCTGCGGGCGG
>JBAVPS010000106.1:0-1684 GCA_049693315.1 Rhizomicrobium sp.
ATGTGACGGCGGACCGTTCAGGGGCTTACGTGCCGGTAGTGCGGCACGAACCACCGATGCGGTTTTGGGCGGACATTCCGCCGCGAGGGCAAAGGGGTCGGCTTTCAGCAGCAACGCCCCGGCATTGGTCTTTATCTCATATTTATAACAGCACCCTGCTGTAATACCGGGCAGGAAAATCTCCCAGATGCCGGCACCATGGCGCAGCCGCATGATGGAGACCCGACCATCCCAGGCATTAAAATCACCCACCACGCTGACCCGGCGGGCATCCGGGGCCCAGACAGCAAACAACACCCCGGCCACACCGTCTTTTATAATAGGATGAGCACCCATTTTTTCATAAGCGCGGAAGTAATTCCCTTCGGCATGCAGATAGAGATCCAGATCGGTCAGTGTGGGACCGAAAGCATATGGGTCTTCAACCTCCCAATCGACACCATCAAAACTGAAGCGCAGGCGATATGCGAAACTTTCATGACGCCCCGCGATAGGGCTGGCAAAAAAACCGGCAGGGTGTACACGGGGTAGATCGCACAACATGACACCGCTCGCACTGTCGATCACTGCCACTTTTTGTGCATCAGGCCGAAACACACGAATCTGCATCACACCGGATTTATCATCCAGATGGGGGCCAAGAACCGCAAACGGATTACCTTCATCCCCCGCGATGATCGCGCCGGCAAGGCGTGCCAATTGGTCCCCCATGCTATGCTGCACTGCAGCTAGCGTTGGGATGGGTGATTTAACCCCAGATTTAGAGTGTTTTTTAGAACTCACCGGCAAGCTGGAAATGACATCGGTAGACATGAGCGCGACCATTGTCGAGATGTGTTTGTATGACTGTGAGGCATCTGGAAAAAATGTCAATTCAGCAGATAGCAGGCACCGATCTGCTTAATTTTACGTCAAGACATTCAATTTTTTAGCAGACGGTAAAGAAAATGTTTTCTATGCGGAATATTATGTTTTCCAATTCAAGTTGATCACGATCAGTTACCTTTCAGAAACGCCATGTTTAGTGTAGGTTAGTTCAGCCAGTAGGACACGGGGTGCACTATGCGGGTTCTGTTTGTAACGTCCGAGGCGTACCCCTTAGCCAAGACCGGCGGCCTTGCGGACGTGTCACGCTCATTACCGATGGCACTGGCAGCACGCGGCATTGATGTCCGCATCCTGATGCCTGCCTATCCGCGCGCCATGACGCGCATCGAAAAATCCCGCATTGTTACACGCATGCCTGAGATGATTGGTGTTGATGATGGTGTGTTGATCGCTGGCAACATGCCTGATGCCGATATCCCGGTCTATCTGGCAGATTCGCCCACGCTGTATCGCCGCCCAGGCGGTCTGTATCAGGATGAAGATGGTGCGGTGTGGCCGGATAATGCGCGCCGCTTCGCCTATTTATCGCACGCAGCGGCGTGGATTGCCCAGGATAAAGCCAAACTATCCTGGCAGCCAGATATCGTCCACGCAAACGACTGGCATACCGGTTTACTGCCGCTGATCCTGAAAATGTGCAATGGGCCAAAGCCAAGTACGATCTTCACCACCCACAATATGGCGTTTCAGGGGAACTTCGACGCCGAGGTGCTCGACCATGTCGGGATACCGAATTGCTATTATAAGAGTGGCGAAATCGAATTCTACGGTATGCTGTCGTACCTTAAAGCAGGCC
>JBAVPS010000107.1:0-1765 GCA_049693315.1 Rhizomicrobium sp.
ACGCATCACAACGCCTCGGCGGTGGGTGTGGTGATGGCGCTGCAATTTGGTCCGCAGTTTCTGTTGCTGCCCTGGACCGGTTTTGCCGCCGACCATTTCAATCAGCGGAAATTGCTGATCGTCACACAGGCGACCATGGGCGTGCTGGCGGTGGTGCTGGGCCTGCTCTGCGTCAGCGGCATGGTTCAGTTGTGGCATGTCTATGTGCTGGCTTTTGCATCGGGCTGTGCAGCGGCGTTCGATGCCCCGGTGCGGCAGACCTTTGTTGCCGAATTGGTCGGCGATGCCGATTTGTCCAATGCGGTCGGGCTTAATTCGACGTCGTTTAATGCCGGAAGAATGATCGGGCCAGCCGTGGCCGGGGTGATCATTGCCTCGGTCGGTACCGGCTGGGCCTTTCTTATCAACGGGGTATCGTTTCTTGCGGTGCTGATTTCGCTGCATCTGTTGCGGATACCCGAATTGCATGTCCGGGCCCGTGTGCGCAGCGCCAAAGGCAGCCTGACGCAAGGTTTTCGCTATGTCTGGGCGCGTCAGGACCTGAAAGTTATTCTGGTGATGATGTTTTTGATCGGCACCTTTGGCTTGAATTTTCCTATATTTATTTCGACAATGGCGGTTGGCGTGTTTCACACCGATGCCCGTGGTTTTGGCTTTTTATCTTCGGTCATGGCGATTGGAACAATATCGGGCGCGCTGCTGGCCGCCGGGCGGCAAACCCCGCGCTTTGCGTTACTGCCGATTTCGGCACTGATTTTTGGTGTTGGCTGTTTGCTCGCCGCGCTTGCGCCGGGCTATTGGACCTTTGCCGGAGTGCTGGTCATCGTCGGTGTGTCGGCGCTGACCTTCACCAACACCACGAACAGCCTGATGCAGCTGACTACGGCGCCAGCGATGCGCGGCCGGGTAATGGCGATCCGCTTTGGCATTGCACTTGGTGGTACGCCGATCGGGGCCCCCGTCGTCGGCTGGGTGGCGGATCATTTCGGCCCGCGCTGGTCGCTGGGTGTTGGGGCGGCATCGGGCTTTGCCGCCGCGCTGGTGGCGGTCTATGCCATGACACGGCCCCGTCCGACCGCAGCGGAAGATGGCGAGTGTGGATAAAACGGGATGGTGGCAGCACCATCCCGCTTTTTTGTAAATCCGGCAGATCAGTGCAGGTTTGCCGTCAGTGAAACACCGATGATGCGCGGATCATTCAGAACCGCCGCCCGGTAGTTTTCGATAACACCTTTCAGGTTTTTCTCGTCGGTGATGTTGCGCACATAGGCGGCAATTTCCCATGCCCCGTCAGCATGGGTATAGCCGACGCGCAGGCCGCCCTCAAAATTACCGTTCGAGCTGAACTCCTTAGTCTGGTAGAGGACGTAGTTGGTATAGCCCTGCATATTCCAGTCGGTAGAGACAAAGAGCTTTCCGGAATTGTCGAGCGGAATATCATAGCGTGCCGCAAGGTTCAGATTATATTCCGGCGCGTTAGGCAGCGGATTGCCATTGATATTGGCATAATACGTCTTGCCGGTTCCCGATCCTTTGGTGAAATAGGAATCCTCGACGGTGCAGGTCATCGCACCGCTGAGGCTACAGGTCTGCGCGTAAACGCGATTATCTTTGATTCTGGTGTGCAACAGGCTGATCCCGGCGTTAAGTGACAGATTATCAATCGGCAGCCAGTTCAGTTCGGTTTCCATACCATAGGCATTGGCGTGTCTGGCATTGAACAGAACACCATTGCCGTTGGAATCGTTGCCGTTCAGCTGAATGT
>JBAVPS010000108.1:0-2564 GCA_049693315.1 Rhizomicrobium sp.
CTTCAATATCCGGTGGCAGTGGAAACTCATATGGTGTCTTCCCCGTTAAAAAACTTCGTGTTTGTAGAAATCTGGGAGCTAAAATTGCCGTAAAAATAGCTATCGTGCTTGCAATGCAAAAAGCCCAGCCGAGTATATTAGGTATGCTTGGGAGAATGCCTAAAACAGCCAATATAACTCCAATTACACCTATGGCTGCCGATGTAATGTTTAAAATCCTTGCGCGTGTATGGAATTTCCGCAGAAGGTCATAAAGATCAATGGTGTCACTTATTCCTCTCTTGTTGGCATGCCATTTAACTGCGTAATCACACAGCTTTTCGTCTTCAATCATTACTCTTCCCCTCTCACTGCCCGGTGCAATATGCCCCCCAGGCTTCCATAAGCTTTTTGCGTTTTTCGAGCAGATTGCCCCGCCGATAGGCGGCCTCGACCTTGTTCTCGATCGTGTGGGCGAGGGCCATTTCGGCGATTGCGCCGTCATAGTCGGTTTCCTCCGCCACCCAGTCACGGAAGGATGAGCGGAAGCCGTGAGGCACGGCTTCGATGCCGACATCCCGGCAGAGTTTGGTCAGTGTCATGTCCGACAGTGGTTTGGTGCTGCGCTGTCCTGGGAAGACAAGATCGCTGCTGGCTTCGCGAAAGGTTCTCGCTCGTTGCAACACGGCCAAGGCTGGGACTGACAGAGGGACGATATGCTCCCGCCCGGCCTTCATGCGTTCCGCCGGGATGGTCCACAGCGCGCTGTCGAGATCAATCTCGTTCCATGTCGCGCCACGGATTTCGCCAGAGCGGGCGGCAGTTAGGATGAGCGCTTCCAACGCCAACCGCCCTACGGTCTCGCGTTCTTGCAGCTTGGTGAGAAATGCAGGCACATCGGCATAGGGTAGGGCTTTGAGGTGATGCTCCTTCGCCTTCACCCGTGGCAGCGACTTGTTCATGGCAGCAATCGGCAGGGGCTGGGTGCGGTAGCCCTTGGCAATGGCCCAGTCGATTACGGTGTTGATGCGCTGGCGAACCCGGCGGGCGGTTTCCGGTTTTTCCAGCCAGATCGGAATCACGGCGTCGCGGACATGATGACCGTCGATTTCGGCAACCGAGAGGGTGCCGATGTGGGGGAAGGCGTAGGTCTTCAGTGTGGTCAGCCATTGTAGGCGGTGCTTCTGGTTCTTCCAGCTTGCCTTGTTTTCGGCGAACACCTGTAAAGCGGCTTCCTGAAAATTTGGGGTGCCCGCTTCCTTGCGCCGCTCGGCTACCGGGTCGAGCCCGATCTCAAGCTGGCTGCGGACCTTGGCTGCCCGTTCGCGCGCCTGGGCGAGCGAAACCTTTTTGGCGCTGCCGATGCCAATGTCTCGGCGCTTACCGTCTTTCTGGATTCGGCAAACCCAGGATTTGCCGCCACGAGGGCTGATGACGAGGTACAGCCCGTCTCCGTCGCTATAGCGTCCGGGGAGCTTGGCGGCCTTGATCGCAGACGCGGATAGGTGCCCCAATTTTTTCCCACACTTTTTCCCACACTCGGTGTGGGATAGAGTGCTACGGGCTGGTTCAGCTTGCAACAGTAAATGGGTGAGAAATGGCGGAAATCAGCCATTCTTGGGTCTAAATAAATCGAGGAAAAACAAGGGGGTGGCGGAGCCGGAGGGATTCGAACCCTCGATACGGCTCTACACCGTATAACGGTTTAGCAAACCGTCGCCTTCAGCCTCTCGGCCACAGCTCCATCCGTTACGACAGCCCTGCTAAGGGGCTGAAGAAGAGCTTTTCACCACCACCTTACGGCTTTGGGGCAGCCTTGCGGCTACAGCTCCTTAAAAGACCCGCCGCGATAATGATTCACCGTGCAGGAGGTGGTTCTAATGCCTGAGATTGCCATCAGTCTCAAGTCTGAAATGCAGAGATTTTGACAAAACCTTACGGCAATCCCCAGGTTTCGTTTGCGGGGCCAGCCCAGCTCTACTTATTTTAGAAATCCGCCCTGGCTTATTTAATGGCCGATGAAGGGCTCAAGCCTGGGGGCGGCGTTGGGCAGGCACGGGCCGGGGCGGCGGGCAACGCACCAGCTGGATTCATCGCTCCAATCGGCGGTTTTTACACAGCGCAGGGTTTTGAATGCGTCGTCGACTTCGTTACGATAGCGCATCTGGAATATTATGTAATTGTATTTGCTGGATAATTTACCATCGGCGCCATAGGGGCGGCCCAGTGCATAAAGCGGGAGCCGTTGGTGCATATAGGTATAGCCACCGGTAAAGAAGATATCCCTGTCATAATAGGCAAGGCCGCAAAGATCCTTCTGGTCGTATAACCAGAAATCCTGCTGTAGAATGGGCGTATAGTCGGTCCAGAGTTTGGTGTAACCGGGGGAAAGCGCCAGCGCCGCCGAGGTGACACACCAGAAGCTGGTCAGCAAAGTAAACCAAAGTCTGGGTGGGCTAAGCGGCCAAACCTTGGCCAGTTTTGCGATCAGATCGGCCGACGCCAAAGCCGCAGCCAGCGCCAGCATGATGTAGGCGCTGAACACAAAACGGTATTCCTTGTGCGGAATCAGCGAATGGCTGACC
>JBAVPS010000109.1:0-5843 GCA_049693315.1 Rhizomicrobium sp.
CCCGACAAGGCTTTGCCCCCCAAAAAAAGCGCCCGGCAGCCGCGAAAGATGACGCCTGATGCTACACTTTGTCCGAAGCGGCGGGGGTAGCGGCATCTACATCGGCGCCCCCCGGGGGAAGCGTCGCGGTCGACATCAGCCCCTCTGCCGCAGAATCTGTGCAGTCTTTTGCACGGCTTCGGTCAGCGGCTGGGGCAGCGCGCCGAGTGCGAACCAGCCTAAGCCTGCATGACATTCCGGCTCGACCAGATGCGGCTCGCCGCCAAATTCGGTCGCCAGATAAACCGGGGCGGTCCAATGCTCGCCCCGCTCCGGCGCAATCCATTCGGTCATGCACAACAGCGATATGGCACCCAGGGTAACGCCGACTTCCTCGGCCACCTCGCGGGCCACTGCGGTTTCGACCGGCTCCATCCATTCCAGCCTGCCACCCGGAAAGCTCCAGCACCCGGCCTCGGGCGCGCGGCGACGCTGGATCAGCAACAGCTTGCCACCCCGCAGCAGCGCCGCCCCCACCCCGATGCGGGGACATTGAACATCGGTCATGATTTTACCGCACCGTCGAAGCCCATCAGTGCCCCGTAAAGTGCCGGACGCCGGTCGCGGAACAGCCCCCAGGCGGCACGGGTCTCAGCCTGTGCATCCAGATCGACCGTCGCGGTGATGACGCCTTCTTCCGACCGGCCTAAGCCTTCCACCACCGCCCCCGCGCCGCTGGCGATGAACGAGGTGCCATAGAAGGTAATCTCGCCCACCTTGCCCTTTTCGGTGCCGATGCGGTTCGAGGCAATCACCGGCATGCCGTTGGCGGCGGCATGGCCACACATCACCGCGCGCCATGCCCCGCTGCTGTCATAGTCGGCAGCCGGTGGCGGCTCTGACCCGATGGCGGTGGGATAGAACAGCGCCTCGGCCCCCATCAGCGCCATGGCGCGGGCCGCTTCCGGGAACCACTGATCCCAGCAGATGCCAACACCGAAGGTGCCATAGCGGGTCTGCCAGACCCGAAAACCGGTATCACCCGGCGAGAAATAGTATTTCTCCTGATAGCCCGGCCCATCGGGGATATGCGATTTACGATAGAGCCCCAGCACGCATCCATCGGCATCGATCATCGCCAGTGAATTGAAATAGGCCTGACCGGATTTTTCAAAGAAGCTCACCGGCAGCACCACGTTCAGTTCGCGGGCCAGTGCGGCCATTTCAGCCAGCAGCGCGTTGCCCTGAAGCGGGGTGGCGAGCGCGAAATAGTCGGCACACTGATCCTGACAGAAATACGGTGTTTCAAACAGTTCCTGCAACAGAATGACCTCAGCCCCTGCAGCGGCCGCTTTGCGCACCATGGCGACGGCTTTGGCAATATTGGCAGGCCGGTCCCAGCTACAGGCAAATTGGGTCGCGGCAAAAGTTACGTTTCTCATGTTATTTCTCTTAAGGGGCAGGCTCGGCCAGGGTGATGCAATGTAATCCGCCGCCGCCTTCCAGCACGGGGCGGGCATCGACCTGCACGATTTTCCGGCTCGGGAAAATTTTGGCGAACAGCGCTTTTGCCTTGTCGTCATTGGGATCATCAAACGCGGGCAGAATAATGCCGCCATTGACGAAAACAAAATTGAGATAACTGGCGTTGAGCGGACGGTCCCGCCAGTCGTGACGGACCTTTGCGGGCTGTTCGACCTCGATCACCTTTAAGGCACGGCCCGCAGCATCACGGGCATTTTTCAGCGTCTCAACTGCACGCTCGACCGCATCGGCATCGGAGGCCTCGGCATAGGCCGGCACCCCAATCAGCACCACACCCGGCGCAACAAAGGCGGCAATATTGTCGATATGGCCGTCGGTTTCCTCATCGGCAAAACCATCATCCAGCCACAGCATCTTGCGGGTGCCAGTGGCGGACAGAAGCTGGGCCTCGATCTCGGCCCCGGTCAAAGTGGGATTGCGGTTGGGGTTGCACAGGGTCTGGCGCGTCGCCATCAGCGTGCCTTCGCCATCGGTGTGAATCGCCCCGCCCTCGCAGGTCAGCGCCACCGCCGTGCACACAAGCCCGGTATCTGCCGCGATGCGGGTGGCAAGCCGGGCATCCTGATCAAAGGGTTCGTATTTGCCGCCCCAGGCATTGAAGCGCCATTGCAGGGCACGAACCGACGCCCCATCGGTCAGATAGGTTGGCCCGGTATCGCGCACCCAGCTGTCATCCACCGGCACCTCAAACACCGAAACATTGGCGAGCCCGGCAAGCGCTTCGCGCGCTTCCACGGCGGCATCCGGGCGCACCGCCACGCGCACCGGCTCGAACGTGGCCATGGCGCGGATCACATCGGCAAAACACCGCTTGGCGCGTTTCAAGCCCTGCGGCCCGCCCCAAACCTCTTCCCGCGCGGGCCAGCAGATCCAGCTCCGGCGATGGGCCGCCCATTCCGCGGCCATGGCAAATTCGCTTGTCATGCCCGTAGTATGGCATGAGCCGGGGGGCGTCGAAAAGCTCTCGCTTCTTAAGCCGGGGGAGGATATTTTCGCTGTGCTACAAGGAGACAAACATGACCGGTCGTATTCACGCGCGTTTACAGGAACTCGGAATCACCCTGCCCGTCCCGCCCACCCCGGTGGCAAGCTATGTGGCGGGTGTGGTCAGCGGCAAAACCCTGACCCTGTCGGGCCAGATCCCGCTCGAAGACGGCAAACTCAAATATGTCGGCACGGTCGGCCATGAACTGACGGTTGAGGACGGCCATGCCGCCGCCCGTCTGTGCGCCATCAATGCGCTGGCCCAGGTCGAAGCCCTTGTCGGCCTCGACAATGTGGTGCGCGTGGTCCGCCTGGGCGTCTTCGTCAATGCCGTGCCGGGCTTTACCCTGCAGCCGGAAGTCGCCAATGGCGCATCCGACCTGATGGTGGCGGTGTTTGGCGATGCGGGCAAACATGCCCGTTCGGCGGTCGGGGCCGGCTCGCTGCCGCGCAATGTCGCCGTTGAAGTCGAAACAACCTTCGAGATCGCTTAAAAACGAAGGAAAATCTGATGGCTTATGACAGCAACAATATCTTCGCCAAAATCCTGCGCGGCGAAATTCCGGCGGTGAAGGTGTATGAGGACGATCATGTCCTCGCCTTTCTCGACGTCATGCCGCAGGCCGAGGGCCATACGCTGGTCATCCCAAAGCAAGCCGCCCAGAATATTTTCGAGCTTTCACCGGACGGTGCCGCCCATCTGATTCAGGCGGTGCAGAAGATCGCCCCGGCGGTCAAAGCAGTCACCGGCGCACCCGGCATCATGCTGGCCCAGCTCAACGGCGAAGCGGCGGGACAGAGCGTGTTCCACATCCATTTCCACATCATTCCGCGCTTCAGCGGTGTCGATCTGCAATTCCATCCGCGCGAGATGGCCGACCCGAAAAAGCAGGAAGCGCTCGCCGCCAAAATCCGCGCCGCATTGTAACGGCGCAGCCTACCGAAGACACAAATGGGAAACAGGCGCGCTGGTCACGCCTGTTTCCCGCGCATCTGACTGAGAGAGGCGGCCAGCATCATTTTAATCAGAGACTGGTATGGCACGTCCCTCTTATTCGCCTCGACACGAACAGCATCGAGCAGATTTTTGGGCAAGCGTAATGAAATCGCTTCCGTCGTTGGCCGAAGTTTGGAAAACGTAACCGATTTCGCTTTCGACCAGTCGATCAAGTCTGCCGAATCGTGGGTTTCCCAAAATTTCTGCTCCTCCGCCTCGGACGTGAACGCGGGAACAGACTTCGCATTCTGTTTAGAGGTATTGCTCATAGGCCGCCCTTTCTTTCTTCGACATATCGCGGGCTGATATCACCCGGATGAGGGTGCCGCCCCGGATCGTGAAGACGACAAAAAGCCGTCGGTTCCCCTCTGTGCGTCCCAGCGCATAATGCCTCGGCTCGCCACCGCTATGGACAGCATCGTCAGCGACGACCAGCGGCTGATTGAAGAAAATTTCTTCAACTTCAGACCATGACACCTGATGCGATACTTCGTTTTTGGTTCGGTTTCCCGCGTCCCAATCGAAACCCGTCATCACATTCAAAATGTCGTCCGCGTCCATTTATGTATATTACACAAATATACAATATATGCAAGCCCCAATTCTCTGGCAGCTGGCTGCGGATCCGCGCCAGAACAAAACCAGCCGCAAACGCGGGATAAAAATCAGGTTAGAGACGCCCCTACTTCAGCGACCCTAGTGGCACGCGGGTAATCGCCACATCTTCTTTGCCGATGCTGTAACCAATATAGAGCCAGCCGTTCCACACCACCGATTTGGGATAGTGAAACCCGGCCCGCTTATAAAGCCCCTCAAAACGCGGGCGGCCAGCATCGGCGCCCCCACGCAACAAAAAACTGTGGCGGAACGCTTCGCCATCGCGCGACAGGCTGAGCGCCAGAGGCACCCGCAGCTTGGTGCCGCTGGGGGCATTGATCAGATACGCCGTGCCACCCGACAGATTGCCCGCCGACAGTTTGGCCCGCGCATCGGGAAAATCCGTCACCACCGGCGTGGTCCAGTGGGCACCTGCATCGCAGCTTTGCGCCGCCAGAAGGCGGAAACTGCCGCCCTCGTCGCGGAACAGCATCACCAGACAGCCATCGGCTTTGCGGTACAGGCTCGGCTCCAGCTCGCGGCTGGTATCACCATCGTGGGGCAGGTTCGCCATTTCCCCGCGCACCCAGCCCGAAACACCGAGCGGATCATCGCTATAAAAGGGCGCGGCGATCAGGCCGGGACGCAGGTGAAACGCGGTGACGATACGGCCGGTGGGAAGCGCATGCGGGTCCTGTTCGATAATGCCCGGCACCGGTTTGCCATCGACACCGGTGACCGGTTTCAGACCGGACCAGTGCACACCGTCGCGGCTTTGCCGGTAAAAGCTAAGCCCGCCGGGATGGCTGCCATCAGCGCGGCGAAAACCTTCGGGCCAGACATTGATGAAGGCGATCAAATGCTGGCCATCACCCCACCAGCCGCCACTGGTCTGCATACCCGATCCATCAGCGAACCCAAGACGCTTCGGGCTGCCCCAGTGCACGCCATCGGCGCTGGAGGCATACACGACATGGGTATCGGAACTGTCTTCGTCTTTTTTCGAGCTTTGCCATTGGGCGTAGAGCCGTCCCCGAAACGGGAACAGCACCACGCCATTGGCAAAATGATCTGTATCTACCCCGGGCCTGAAGACCGTGATGTTCTCTGCGCCGGGGGCAGGCTTTAGCCCCAGATCGGGCAGTGCCGCATCGAATACGCCGGAGGCAAGATTAAATGGTGCGGCAGCCGCCACGGCGCAGCATAACCACCACGCCGCAACAAGCCACCGCAGCTTCATGTTATGCCCCGTCCGGGTGGCCGTCACGCACGACAAAGCTGATCGTCGTGATCCCCAGCCGCGGATGTTTGGCGGTCAGCCGCACCACACCGGGTGTTTCTTTTGCCCGCACCCACACCGCACCGGTGCCGCCAACCAGCCCGAACGGATTATCACCGATCAGTTCGGCCGGACCTTCCAGCGCAAAGATGATCGGATCATTGGCCAGCGGACGGATATTGCCGAATTCATCGGTGACCCGCAGCACCACACGGGTGGCATCGGCACCATCGGCGATCAGCTCGACATCATCAGGCTTCAGCTCAAACTTTTTGTCCGCCCCCTGACCCGAGAAGAACCGGGTGGCGGCGAGCTTGCCCTGAATGTAGCCCTCCACCTTCAGATCGCCCCAGCCCCAGCCAAAGGTATCCTTCATATTGACGTTAAAGGGCGGGTATTTGAGATGGGTATATTGCTTGCGGTCGGGATCCGCCTCGGCAAACAGCTCCCATTTACCAGCCT
>JBAVPS010000110.1:0-1587 GCA_049693315.1 Rhizomicrobium sp.
GAGATCAGCCGCTACCTGGGTAAATGGTACGAGATTGCCAGTTTTCCGCAGTGGTTTCAGAAAGACTGCGCCGCCACCACGGCCACCTATAGCTTGCGCCCCGACGGCCAGATTGATGTGCTGAACGCCTGCCGCAAAGGCGGTCTGGAGGGGCCGCCCGATCAGGCCCATGGCCGCGCCTATGCGGTGGATGAAACCGCCACAAAACTGAAGGTTACCTTCTTCTGGCCGTTTTACGGCGATTACTGGGTGATCGATCTGGCCCCGGACTATAGCTATGCCGTGGTCGGCCACCCCAGCCGGGACTATTTGTGGATACTGTCGCGCACCCCCACGCTGGATCAGGCCACCTATGGCGGCATTGTGACCCGGCTGACCGGGCAGGGCTATGACCTTGCCCGCCTGAGCCGCACGGCACAAAACCCTGTCGGCCCATAACATTCCCCGATAAAGTGCAGTCCAAACCCGTTTTGGAACCACGCCATGCCCCATCCGCTTCATCTGGTCGGCATTGCCGGCAGCCTGCGTCAGGCTTCGTTTTCGCGCAGCATTCTGGCCGCAATGGCCGGGCATCTGCCCGCCGGCACCCGTTATGATGCCATCGATATTGCGGCCTTTCCCCATTACGATCAGGATCTTGAGGAAACGCTGCCCGCCGTGGTGGCCGAAGGTCGTGCGCGGATTGCCGCCTGTGACGGCGTCATGATCGTGACGCCCGAATTTAACCACGGCATACCCGGCGTGCTCAAAAACACCCTCGACTGGCTGTCGCGCCCGGCCTTCAAAAGCGGCTTTCTGACCAAGCCGGTGATGTTCATCACCCATTCCCCCGGCCCGCTGGGTGGGGTGCGCGCCCAATATCAGCTGCGCGAGGCTTTGGCCTCGATGCTGGCGGATGTGGTGCCGCTGCAGGAGCTGGCGCTGGCGCAGATCGGTGACAAAATCCGCGAGGGTCTTTTAAGCGATGAAACCGCACTGAGACGGGTCCACCGGCAGGTCGACAGCTTTCTGGCCCATCTGGCCGGGTAATTTTAAGCCGCCCGGTGTGCCGCCCCCCGCGGCACACGGGCGCGGCAGCGGCCCCGGCACCCACAACAAGCAGTAGGTCAGGGTTAACGAGTCCGAACATCTTGATTACCAGCCTTTTTTCACAGGCTTTTTGGACTTGGCGCTTGACCAATACGCATCTGTCGTTATAGTGCGCGCCTCTCTAGCAGACGTCCGTCTTCTGGAATTATGAACTGTTGCAAGGGTTTGACACAATGTTCGCGGTCGTACGCACAGGCGGCAAGCAATACAAAGTGGTACAGGACGAAGTCCTGTCCATCGAAAAAGTCGCGGGCGAGGCCGGCGGCACGATTGAACTGAACGAAGTTCTGCTGGTGGGCGGCGAAACGGTGAAAACCGGCGCTCCTCTGGTCGCTGGGGCTTCGGTCTCGGCTGAGATCATCGAGCAGGGCAAGGGTGAAAAGGTTATCGCTTTCAAGAAGCGTCGCCGCAAGGACACCCACCGCAAGCGCGGTCATCGTCAGTCCTTCACCAAAATCAAGATCACGGCAATCTCGGCTTAAGGATATCACGCTATGG
>JBAVPS010000111.1:0-3911 GCA_049693315.1 Rhizomicrobium sp.
GTTTTAATTCCTAATCCTTACTATTTTTATCAAATATAAAACAGCTTTTGCCCGCTCGGTAACGGAACGTAGAAATTTTGCCGCTTATACATAGGGCCAGGCCCCGCCCCCCATCGCGGTCACGTTAAGTCGTATCACGTCATCAGCTTCACATGCGTTTGGTTCGGAGCGATCCGGGTTGGGCTTTGCCGATGAACGCGGCCGGAAATGGATTTTCCGGTTTAGCACTGGGACACGCTTGGAGACACGGTATGGAAGTGAGCGGAACGGAACATGACGAGCTTCTGACGGCGTATGTCCGTGCGCACCGTCCGGCGCGGATTTTCGTTCAGGGCTACAAGGCAGCCTATGCGCTGGTGGCCGTTTGGCCGCACCGGCTCTATCTGGTGTTTGAAGGTGAAGTCGCGGGCCATCACATCCTTGGCGTGCTGCAGGAAGCTGTTGCCGCAGGGCTGCTGCCGGATGATAACTTTTCTGTTCTGGTCAACATGATGACCTTCACCGGGGCGCTGGATTGGGCCCAGATGGCCAAAATTTCGGATGTCATGCCCGAAGGAACCAGCACTACAAACAAAAATGCCTATGTCGTGCGCGACGTTATTACCGCCTCGCTGACCAAGATCAATGCTACCCGCTTTCCACGCACCCAGCATCACGCATTTCACGACGAAGTTAAGGCGCTGGCCTGGCTCGGCTGGGACTGAGATCGCACCCGCGCCCTGATTGATCGCACCGGGTAAAGCGGTAATAGTGCGGGAATGATACAACCCACCCGTGGCCATCGCATCGGCCTCATTCAGATTCACACCGCCGTTCTGATCGCCAGTGGCGTAGCGTTGTTTGCCAAATATCTGCCGATTGGCCCCACCGGCCTCACCGCAGGCCGCACCGCATTTGGTGCCATCGCGCTCATGTTGTTTGCGTTGGCCACAGGCACATCGCTGCGCGTTGGCAACCGGCGCGATTTATCCCTGCTGATCCTGTCGGGCATATTGCTGGCCACGCACTGGTTCGCGTTTTTTCAGTCGATCCAGATTTCCAGCATCGCCGTAGCGCTGATTTCCACCGCGACCTTTCCGCTATTCACCACATTCCTCGAACCGCTGTTCTTCCACGAGCGTTTGCGCAAACGCGATATCGTCACTGCGCTGGCAACCTGTGGCGGGCTGGTACTGGTCGCCCCCGGCTTCGATCTGGCCAACCATGTCACGCAAGGGGCGCTGTGGGGCGTGTTCGCGGCTTTTGCCTATGCCTCGCTCACCCTGCTAAACCGTGGCTATAGCAGGCGCCACGCGGCGGCAACGATCTCGTTTTACCAGCAGGCGGTCGCCGCCCTTTGCGCCCTGCCCTTTGCGTTTGCGGGCTTTGCCGCCATCCCGGCAGGCAGCGTGCTGCATGTCGTCGGGCTGCTTATCGTGCTGGGCGTGGTGTTTACCGCGCTGGCACAAGGGCTGGTGGTGGCCAGCCTCAGGGTCATCAAAGCGCAAACCGTCGGCGTACTGTTCGGACTGGAGCCGGTCTATGGCAGCCTGTACGCGTTTCTTCTGCTGGGCGAGGTTCCCACCCAGCGCACCGTCATGGGTGGCGCACTGATCATGGCGGCGGGAATCTGGACATCCCTCGCCCGCCGGTAAAGCCACGACGGGTAATAACATAAACGAAAACCTCGCCAGCAGGATCTGCCAGCGAGGTATCGTAAACTGTATACGTCAGAAGAACTTTAAGCGGCGGCGGCGACAGGCGCGGCCTTGGCTTCAATCTTCTTGACGATTTTACGCTTCAGGTCCAAAGCGCGCGGCGACAACGTGTCGGCCTTGGCCTTGAGCAGGAAGGGATCGAGACCACCGATACGATCGAGCGTACGCAGGGTGCTCATGCAGATGCGCAGTTTGAAGCTGGCACCCAGGAGTTCACTGGCCAGCGACACCACCTGCAGGTTCGGACGGTAAATCCGCTTGGTCTTGTTGTTGGCGTGGCTAACGTGATTGCCGACCAACAGGGCTTTTCCGGTCAATTCGCAGCGGCGAGACATGGCATGCATCCTTGAAAGCTAAATAGGCAAAGGAGGCGTCCTAATAAGTGCGGGCGGGCGTAAGGTCAAGGGCAACCACCATCAATTTGACGAAAAACGCCCCAAATGCACGAAAGGTTAACTTTACAGGCCGATTTGACTGCCTATTGTCGCCTGTGTCACCCCGTTACGAGGCCCAAATCCGTGTCCAATCCCCCCAATACGATTCGCCGTTACAGCCGCGTTGCCGGTTTGGTGCTTAGCTTTACCAGTCTGCTGGCAGCCCCGGCGCTGGCGGCGGGTGGAGCCAGCACGTCGCAGGGGATTGCTCAGGGCCCGGCCACCAGCCTGGAAATGGCGATGTCGCTTTATGCCGGCGGTATCAGTCTGGGTAAGGTCGATATGGATGCCAAGTTTACCGGCACCCCGGCGGCGGGAAAATACCATGTCGTTTCCAACCTGCAGACCAGCGGTGTGGTTAACGTTTTCTGGCAATCCGAGATTCAGGCCACTGCATCGGGCAAGATCGAGGGGCACCAGCTGCTGCCTGAACTTTATGACTCGTTCTATACCGGCCATAACGAGAAGCATCAGGAAGTCGCCCTGACCTATGAAAACGGCTATCCAGCCCGGCTTTACGCCAACCCGCCCTATCCGATCAAAGGCTACGAGGTGAAGCCCGATGAAAAGAAGGGCACCTTCGATCCGCTGTCGGCGATGATTTACATCGTTTCGGGCGCGGGTGCGGCGGGTAACCCGTGCGCGGTGACTGCCCCGGTGTTTGATGGCCGCCGCCGCTATACGGTGAGCCTGAGCAAGGTCAGGGATATCGAGATCAAGCTCGACAACGGCCTGTACAAAGGCCCCGGCGTGCAGTGCGAGATCATTTATAAGCAGATTTCCGGCTATAGCCCGCGCGTACTCAAAGACGCCAACTTCCCCCATGTCTATGCCTGGTTCGCCAGCTTCAACGCCGGTGGGCGAAGCTTTAATGTGCCGATGCGGGTTTGGGCCAAGTCGCCCTATGGCATCGTCGCTGCGGTGACGACCTCGCTCAAAATCAACGGCGCCTCACCGAAATAACAACCAAAAGAAGTGGTCGACATATACCACGCAAACCCCGTCGCCGCGAAAATGCTGTGGCGACGGGCTTTTCACACCACCCTTACGGATCAAGCGACGCCAGCAACGGCACCACCGTGGACGAAACCGGTGTGGCGATGCCATATTTCACCGCCTTACGCACGATGACACCGTTGCGGGCGTTCCATTCCATCGCGCGGCCCGCCATACGGTCGGCGTAGATCGAATTTCCGTTGCCCGGTTCGCGATCAGCCTCAGCCAGAAACGCTGCAAGCTGCCGGTCGATCAGATCGGTCGCGATCTTGGCACCTTCGGCCTGCGCAACAGCGACACATTCAGACAGGATGGCACGCGCCAATCCGGTGATGCCCCGCTTGCGGAACACGCCCATGGTCTGACCGGTCAGCGCCAGAATAGCCCCCGGCGCGTTGACGCACATTTTGGTCCAGGCGGCGGTAATCCAATCCGCCGACACCTGCGCATTTATAAAAGTACCGCCAAATAACGCAGCGAATTCTGCACTGGGCGGATCTTCTGGTGCGGTCAGGATGGCGCGGCTGTGCCAGATCACCGTGCCGGGCGCAGTGCGATCCACCGGCAGGTTGACCACCACCGGCACCACCGCCGCATTATCGGCGACATAGGGCCGGACGGCCTCGCGATGCTCGACACCATTTTGCAGCACCGCCAGCTTTTCCGCCCCATGCAACCAGGGCGCTGCCGAGGCCACCTGATGGGCTTTTACGCACAGCAGCACCCAATCGGGTTTACCCTGCTCGCCGGGGTTCAGCACGGTGCGGACAGGATAGGTTTTCAC
>JBAVPS010000112.1:0-2512 GCA_049693315.1 Rhizomicrobium sp.
GTCTTGATCTGATCAGCGTCAGCATCGGCTTCAACACCCCGACGGCCAAAATCCCATGGGGACCGTCATTCCTGGCCCCGGTTGCCAAGCGTGTGCGCGATGAAGTGCAGATACCGGTCGCCTCAGCCTGGGGCTTTGGCACACCGCATGCCGCCGAGGCCAGCATTGCCAACGAACAGCTTGATGTCGTCATGGTGGGTAAGGCCCATCTGGCCAACCCGTTCTGGCCCTATTTTGCCGCACGCGAGCTTAAGATCGATAAGCCGAGCTGGGTGCTGCCCGCCCCCTATGCCCACTGGCTTGAGCGTTACAAAGAATAACCGATTTAAAGTCTAACTCCACCTTGCGGCGTCTGCCTTAAAAGCTGACGCCGTTTTTTTCGACTATTTCTCCGCGGCGCAGACATCGAATAGAATACTGCGGATCCAGCGCTGTCCGGAATCCCGGTGGGTGCGTTCATGCCATACCGCCAGCTTGGTAAAGCCCGGTATCGCCAGTGGCGCTTTACGTACCACCAGACCATCGCACTGACGTGTCAGCCGTTTGGGAACCACCGCAATCAGATCACTGCTACGTAAGATTTCAGGCAAGATCAAAAAGCTGGCTACCGACAGCACTACACGGCGGGTTCGGCCCAGCGCAGCCAGGGCATCATCCGTGACGCCGGAAAAACTGCCCCCGCGATAAGACACTAGGGCGTGGTCCAGTGCGCAGAACTGGTCCAGCGTCATATCCCCCGCTGCCGCCGGATGATCCGCGCGTAACAGACAGACATATTCTTCATCAAACAACCGGTAACTACGCAGATCGGCGGGGGCTGCATCCGGTGTCATCAGCGCCAGATCCACATCACCCAATTCCAGCTGATGCTGCACCTGACCGTCATCAATCAGCCGGACGGCGACACGGATACCGGGGGCCTGTCGCCCACGCAGGACCGTCAGGAACGGGGAGACAATGGCCCGCAAGGCATAATCTGTTGCTGCCAGCGTAAACGTGAAATCCGCTTTGGCCGGATCGAATTGCGCAGGCTGTAGCATAGCCTCGATCTCGGCCAGCACCTGCCTGACCGGCCCGGCCAGATCCAGTGCGCGCGCAGTCGGCACCACACCACGCTGGGCCCGCACAAACAGCGGGTCGCCAAAGCTGTCACGCAGACGGGTCAACATACCGCTGACAGCTGGCTGGGTTAATGACAAGCGAATTGCGGCACGGGTTACGCTGCGTTCGGTCAGCAACGCATCAAAAGCTTTTAGCAGATTGAGGTCGAGCGTTCTGATATCAGGCAATGTGATCGCACCCGCTCGCAGGTTTCAGCGAATTTTATACCGGAGCAAACCTGCCGCAAACAAGTGTTTTGTGATTTTATCGCTGGGCCCGTTACTTACCATGCTGCGATCTACCATGTTGGCGACCGACCATACTGACGATCAGGCCCCGATCGCCCACCATTGCCATTTGGTATCATGTCACCCCCACCGCTGCCCGCAAGGTTATGCCCGGCAGCGGTGAGTGACAATAATCTGCAGCTTACACTTTGTTCAGGTAATCCTGACTGTAAATCTCGCTGCCTTTATCTTTAAATTCTTCCGACTTCTTTTCCATCGCGGCGCGGATCTGATCGGTAGACAAAAGATCATTCGTCTTGCGGGCTTCGTCCTGCACTTCCTTGGAAATCCGCATCGAGCAGAATTTCGGCCCGCACATTGAACAGAAATGGGCGATTTTGGCCCCTTCGGCGGGCAGCGTTTCGTCGTGGAAACTTTCCGCCATTTCCGGGTCAATCGAAAGGGCGAACTGATCGCGCCAGCGGAACTCGAACCGCGCCTTGCTCATAGCGTCGTCCCAGATCCGTGCCGCCGGATGGCCCTTGGCCATATCCGCCGCATGGGCCGCGATACGATAAGCCACCACACCGGCGCGGACATCATCGCGATCCGGCAGGCCGAGATGTTCCTTCGGGGTGACGTAGCATAGCATCGCCGTGCCGAACCAGCCGATCATCGCCGCACCAATGGCCGATGAAATATGGTCATACCCCGCCGCCACATCGGTGACGAGCGGGCCGAGGGTATAGAACGGCGCTTCATCACAGGCGGCAAGCTGGCGATCCATATTTTCCTTGATCTTATGCATCGGCACATGGCCGGGGCCTTCGATCATGACCTGCACATCGTATTTCTGCGCGATTTTGTTCAGTTCGCCCAGCGTATCGAGTTCGGCAAACTGCGCCGCGTCATTGGCGTCCGCAGTCGAGCCGGGGCGCAGACCGTCACCCAGTGAAAACGCCACATCATAGGCGGCCAGAATTTCACTGACTTCTTCAAAATGGGTGTAAAGGAAATTTTCCTTATGATGGGCCAGACACCACTTGGCCAGGATCGAACCACCACGCGAGACAATGCCGGTGGTGCGGTTAATGGTCAGCGGAATATGCGCCAGACGCACCCCGGCATGGATGGTGAAGTAATCCACGCCCTGCTCGCACTGCTCGATCAGCGTGTCGCGATAC
>JBAVPS010000113.1:0-1649 GCA_049693315.1 Rhizomicrobium sp.
ATTCACGTGGCATTTTCCCAGCATAACAGACATATTATCCGTAGGCTGATCTCATCAGCCTTCTTGCTAGCGAGTGAGCGCGTTAAAAAAATGCCCGCAGGCGCGAAGCATGCGGGCATAATAGGATCTGTAAAATTTTACGTTAATTAAATCGGGGACGGATTTCGTTCGCTAAACTGGCGCTGATGCCAATAAGGATAGACCGGGGTGACGGCACTGGCCGCATCCAGCCGGGCAATCTGTTCGGCGGTCAGATGCCAATCTGCCGCGCCCAGATTATCGGTCAGCTGTGCTTCGGTACGCGCGCCCAGAATAACGCTGGATACGGTTGGCCGCTGCAGCAACCAGTTGATGGCAATCTGCGGAATGGTTTTCCCGGTCTCGGTGGCAAGACCCTGCAGCACATCGACCACACGGAACAGATGTTCGTCTTCAATCTGGGGTCCGATATCATTATCGGCTTTGCTTAGGCGGCGGCTGACATCGGGCAGCGGTGCCCCGCGACGAATTTTGCCGGTCAGCCGACCCCAGCCCAGCGGGCTCCACACCACGGTACCAATGCCCTGATCGACGGCCAGCGGCATCAGCTCCCATTCGTAATCACGCCCGACCAGCGAGTAATAGGCCTGATGGGCGACATAACGGGCCAAACCATATTTTTCCGACGCCGCCAGCGACTTCATCAAATGCCAGCCGGAATAGTTCGATACGCCGATATAGCCAATCTTGCCGGCCCGCACGAGGCTGTCGAGCGTCATCAGGGTTTCTTCAACCGGCGTCAGGGCGTCGAAACCATGCAGCTGCAACAGATCGATATGATCCGTACCGAGCTTTTTCAGCGCGGTCTCGACCCGGCGGGTGATGTGATAGCGCGACGAGCCGACATCGTTGGGCCCCGAACCATGCCGGAACGTCAATTTGGTCGAAATCAGCAAGCGGTCACGCCGCCCCTTGATGGCCTCGCCTAAAATGGTTTCCGCAACACCGCCACCATAGATGTCGGCGCTGTCGAACAGATTGACACCGGCATCAAGACAGATATCGATCATGCGGCGGGCGTCTTCAACATCGACACTGCCCCAGGCGCTGCCACCATCACGACCACAAAAGGTCGCGGTTCCCAAAGCCAGCGCCGAAACTTTCAGTCCCGAGCGGCCAAGCAGACGGTATTCCATCGCAGTCTCTCCTGAATGCGCCTTACACGGAACAGCGCAATACGGTTTCACAAAACACGTCCGTGTTGGCCCGGACTTAAAGCGTCGGCATGGTCTGGATCAGGCGTCCGCCCACCCGCACCGGCTCGACCCGTTTGGCCAAACCATCGCTGCCCACTTCGACAAACACACCACACAGCGTGGCCGGTCCCGTGGCCGGGGCAAAGCGGCTGCCATGCATTTTGTGCACGAAACGCTGGATCGGTTCGTATTTTTCCATACCGATCACGGAATCATAATCGGCGCAGGCCCCGGCATCGGTTTGATAGGCGGTACCGCCGGGGAAAATCTGCGCATCGGCTGACGGGATATGGGTGTGCGTGCCCACCACCAGCGAAGCGCGGCCATCACAGTAATGACCAAAGGCCATTTTCTCACTGGTGGCCTCGGCATGAAAATCGATCAGGACCGCATCGGCCCCCTCGCCCAAAGGAC
>JBAVPS010000114.1:0-6595 GCA_049693315.1 Rhizomicrobium sp.
CGGCGATAGAGCGACATGCGCACCGTCAGATCGGGCACATACCCTTCCGGTATCAGCACAGCAGCGCCGATATTGATCAGCGGCGACCACTGATCGGCAATCTCGGCTTCCGCATCACCGGAACGCATCTGCGAAACGGCTTCCTCAAGCATTTCCTGATAAAGCTCGATACCGACTTCTTTGACGTGGCCGGATTGTTCCTCGCCCAGCAGATTACCCGCGCCGCGAATATCCATATCGTGGCTGGCGATCGAGAAGCCCGCCCCCAGCTGGTCGAGCGATTGCAGCACCTGCAACCGCCGTTCCGACGTATCCGACAGTTTCTGATTGGCTGGCGTGGTCAGATAGGCATAGGCGCGCTGCTTGGCCCGCCCGATACGCCCGCGCAGCTGATAGAGCTGCGACAAGCCGAACCGATCGGCCCGGTGCACCACCAGTGTATTGGCGGTGGGAATATCCAGACCCGATTCAACGATGTTGGTCGACACCAGCACATCGACCTTGCGCTCGTAAAACGCTGTCATAACATCTTCAAGATGCGTCGGCGACATCTGGCCATGGGCCAGAACAGGTTTCAATTCCGGCACGGTCTCTTTCAGGAACGCCATAGCATCGGCCAGGTCCGAAATGCGCGGGGCGACGTAGAAACTCTGACCGCCACGATAATGCTCGCGCAGCAACGCCTCGCGGATCACCAGCGGATCAAACGGCGTCACGAAGGTGCGCACCGCCAAACGGTCGACCGGCGGCGTGGTAATCAGCGATAAGTCCCGCACCCCCGACAGCGCCAGTTGCAGCGTGCGCGGGATCGGCGTGGCCGACAGGGTCAGCACATGCACATCGGCTTTGAGGGATTTAAGCTGTTCCTTGTGATTGACGCCGAAATGCTGTTCCTCGTCAACGATGACCAACCCAAGATTGCTGAAGCTGATCGACTTGGCCAGCAGCGCATGGGTGCCGACCACAATATTGACATCGCCGGTGGCCAGCCCAGCTTTGGTTTCCTTAGCCTCGGCAGCCGTCACGAAACGCGATAACTGGCGCACCTTAATCGGGAACCCTGCGAAACGGTCGATGAAATTGCGGGCGTGCTGGCGGGCCAGCAGCGTCGTTGGCACCACCACCGCCACCTGATACCCCGCCATGGCGGCAACAAAGGCGGCGCGTAAAGCCACCTCGGTTTTGCCGAATCCGACATCGCCGCACACCAGCCGGTCCATCGGCCGCCCCTTGGCCAGATCTTCAATGGCGTCGGCGATGGCGCGGTCCTGATCCTCGGTCTCGGCATAGGGGAAGCGGGCACAGAACTCGTCATACAAACCGCTGGGAACTTCCGTAGACGGAAGATGTTTCAGCTCGCGCGCTGCAGCGATGCGGATCAGATCGGCGGCAATCTCGCGCACCCGCGCCTTGGCCTTGGCCTTGCGCAGCTGCCAGCCACCGGAACCTAGACGGTCCAGCGCGGCGGTATCTTCCGCCGAGCCATAGCGGGTTAAAAGCTCGATATTCTCAACCGGCAGAAACAGCTTACCGCCGTCATATTGCAGTTCCAGACAATCATGCGGCGCGCCGGTCACATCGATGGTTTTAAGACCGACATAACGGCCGACACCATGATCGATATGGGTGACCAGATCGCCGGGGGCCAGCGCCGAAGCCTCGGTCAGGAAGTTCTGTGCCCGGCGCGGCTTATGGGTGCGCGCCATGCGCTCGCCCAAAATATCCTGCTCGGCCAGTACGGCGAAATCGGGCGCATCAAAGCCATGCTCCAGACCCAGCACCGCCAGCCCGCACGCCTTGGCATCCATCTTCGAGGCTTCGGACCAGTTTTTCACCGGCTTCAGCGCCACCAATCCGTGGTCGGATAATACCGCGCCCAGACGTTCGGCAGACCCTGCCGTCCACGCCCCGACCAGCACGCGCTTGCCCGCCGTCTGCAGCGCGCGGACATGATCGACCGCTGCGGCAAACACATTGGCACCCGACTGACGTTCCGGGGCAAAGTCCCGCATCAGTTTGCCACCAGCATCGACCGAAACCGCACTTTCCGGCGCGGTAAAGGGCGACAAACGGCGCACCCGATGGCGGGACAACGCTGCATCCCATTCGTCTTCGGTGATATAGAGTTTTTGCGGTGCCAAAGGCTTATAAGGCGGTGCCTTCACCGCCCGCGTATCACCGTCTTTGAGGAACTGGCGGCGGGTTTCATAATAATCCCGGATCAGCTCGAACCGGGCGATGCGCGATTCCGCCTCCTGATGGCACAGCATCACCAGAGTATGGGGCAGATAATCGAACAGCGTTTCCAGCTCTTCATGGAACAAAGGCAGCCAGTGTTCCATGCCCGGCGCTTTATGCCCGGCACTGATCGATTCATACAACGGGTCATCCCCGGCCGGGCCAAAAGCCGCGATGTAACCGGTGCGGAAACGGCTGACCGAAGCCGGATCCAGCGGCACTTCGCTGGCCGGTAACAGGGCAAGCCGCGCCACCTTGCCCGATGACAACTGGCTGGCCGCATCAAACTGGCGGATACTTTCCAGTGTGTCGCCGAAGAAATCGAGCCGCACCGGCTCCCCCCCGGGGGCCCACAGATCAACGATAGAGCCACGCAAGGCAAAATCGCCCGGTTCGCGCACGGTGCCGGTGCGCATATACCCGTTACCGGCGAGATAGGCCGCCAGTTTTTCACGATCAATCTTGTCGCCCGGCTTGGCGGCAAAACTGGCCGCCATAATGGCTTTGCGGGTCGGCACGCGTTGCATCAGCGCGTTCAGCGTCGTCACCACCACGGTGGGCTTTGCGCCCTTTTCCGGGCGGCGCGCCAATGCGGCCAGCGTCACCAGCCGTTGGCTGACAATATCCGATTTCGGTGAAACCCGATCATAGGGCAGACAGTCCCAGGCAGGAAACGGCAGCACATCGGCATTCGGAGCGAAGAATTGCATCGCCGCCACCGCCGAAGCAGCCCGCACATCATCGATGGCGACGAACAGCACCGGGGTTGTTACGCGTTGCGCAGCCGCAGCCGCCAGAGAAGCATCGAAGCCATAGGGCGCGCCGGATACGGCCAGCGTGTCATTGTGGCGGGCAATATAATCTATACGTTCCACGTCGGATCTTTACGGTTGCACAGCGTTTTCATCCGGGCAAAGACCGGGGTGTCGAACGCCAGAGGGACTGGGGCAAAACCAGTGAACCAGGAATAGACATCCACATCGGGGGCGTCGAGCAACGCTTCGAAGGCATCAAGTTCCTCCGGTGCCAGCGTCATCGCCTCGTGGGTTGCAAAGGTGCCGAAAATCAGATCGACCTCCTTGAAACCACGATTACGCGACCGAAACAGCGCCTTTTTGCGGCGCTGGATAAGCTTGGCATCTTCGGGCTGGTCCGCGGTCTGGTCCATCATAACCACGGTATAGCCCGGCCGGAACCGGGAAACCAGAGGCAGGAACAAAAAGTGCACAGCGGAACATCAAGGGGCTTTGAGCAGGTGAAAAAAGCCGATTATGCTGCCCGGCATGCGGCCCGCGATTCTGTTTCCACTGTTTGCTGAAATCCGCAGCCTGCCGGGCATTGGCCCCAGGCTGGAGAAGCTGATTGCCCAGCTGGCCGGCCCCCGGCTGGTTGACCTGATTTTTGACCTGCCCACCGGGGTGATCGACCGCTCCTATCGGCCCAAACTGATCGAGGCCGAGGCCGGACGCATCGCCACCGTACTGGTCAACGTGCTCGACCATCAGCCGGGGCGCAACAAGTCGCAACCTTACCGCGTGCGCTGTTCCGACGACACGGCGGTGATCGAGCTGGTCTTTTTTCACGCCAAGGCCGATTACCTGAAAGAGCTGCTGCCCGAGGGGGCCAAACGGCTGGTAAGCGGGCGGATCGAACGCTTCAATAACCGCCTGCAACTGGCCCACCCCGATTATGTGCTGGCACCAGAGCGGCAGAGTGAGCTGCCGCCACGCGAGGCGGTCTATCCCTTAACCGCCGGGTTACCCGGCAAGGTGATGGCCAAGGCGGTGCGCGGCGCGCTTGCCAAGCTGCCGGCAATGCCCGAATGGCTCGACCCGGCTTATCAGAAAGTGCAGCGCTGGCCCGGCTTTAACGATGCCCTGATCGCAGCCCACGCCCCCGCGACCGAGGCCGATCTGTCGCCCGACACGCCGGTGCGCCAAAGGCTGGCCTATGACGAATTGCTGGCGAACCAGTTGGCGCTGGTGCTGACACGCGAAAAAATGCGCGATGTACCGGGCCGGATTCTGAAGGGCGACGGACATCTTAAAGCCAAGGCGCTGGCCGCCCTACCCTTCAGCCTGACCGAAGGCCAGCAAAACGCGCTGGCCGAGATTGAAACCGACATGGCCACACCCACCCGCATGTTGCGGCTGTTACAGGGCGATGTTGGCTCGGGCAAGACCATCGTGGCGTTTCTGGCGCTGTTGAATGCGGTTGAGTCGGGCACGCAGGGCGCGCTGATGGCACCAACCGAAATCCTTGCCCGTCAGCATCTGGCGGCGCTGGCGCCGCTGGCCGAGGCAACCGGGGTGCGTCTGGGGCTGCTCACCGGGCGCGACCGGGCCAACCGCAGCGCAATATTGGAACCGTTAGCGGCGGGCGAAATCGATATTCTGATCGGCACCCACGCTTTGTTTACCGGCGATGTCACGTTTAAGGATCTTGGATTAGCGGTGGTCGATGAACAGCATCGCTTCGGGGTGCATCAACGTTTAAGCCTGCAGGAAAAGGGTGGCGACGTGCTGGTGATGACCGCCACGCCGATCCCGCGCACGCTGGCGCTGACCGCTTACGGCGATATGGAAGTTTCGCGCCTGACCGGCCGCCCACCGGGGCGTCAGCCGGTGGCAACCAGCGTGATCTCGGCCGAACGCCTTGGCGAGGTGGTCGAACATCTGCGCGGCGCACTTGCCAGGGGGGCGCGGGCGTACTGGGTCTGCCCGCTGGTGGCGGAATCCGAAAAGGTTGATCTGGCCGCCGCCGAGGATCGCGCACAGGAACTGACCGCAGCCCTGGGGCCGATGGTGGGGCTGGTCCACGGCCAGATGAAGGCCCCTGAACGCGATACCGCCATGGCACGCTTCAAGGCCGGTGAAACCTCGCTGCTGGTGGCCACCACGGTGATCGAGGTGGGCGTGGATGTGCCCGAAGCCACCATCATGGTGGTGGAGCATGCCGAACGCTTTGGACTGGCGCAGTTGCATCAGTTACGGGGCCGCGTTGGGCGCGGCACGGCGGCATCGCATTGCCTGTTGGTCTATCAGCCACCACTGGGCGAGACCGCGCGCGAACGCTTGAAGACTTTACGCGAAACCGACGATGGTTTCGTCATTGCTGAAGCCGATTTAAAACTACGGGGCCCCGGCGAAATGCTTGGCACGCGCCAGAGCGGCCAACTGATCTTCCGCATGGCCGACCTTGCTGCCCATGCCGAATTGCTGGCAGCGGCGCGCGATGATGCCAAGTTGATTTTATCGCGTGATCCCGGCCTTAAAACCCCACGCGGCATGGGCTTACGCACCCTGCTCTATCTGTTCGGCTGCGATCAGGCCATCAAATATTTACGGGCGGGCTAGAATTCGTTCCACTCCTCTTCCT
This sequence comes from Rhizomicrobium sp., assembly GCA_049693315.1. Lineage (GTDB taxonomy): Bacteria > Pseudomonadota > Alphaproteobacteria > Micropepsales > Micropepsaceae > Rhizomicrobium. The sequence continues at coordinate 5,617 of JBAVPS010000114.1, forward strand.
TTGGTGCGGCTTTGGACTGTTGGGCAAGCGCCGTATTACCGACTGACCTTGGCGCAGCAGACGGTGTGGGTCTTGATTGTGCGGGTCTGGCGGCGGGAATGGGCTTTTGCACCACAACCGAAGCTTGGGCAGATTTGGGGGCGGACTTAGCCGCACCGGTGCCTGTTTTGCTGCCCGAAATTTCAAACCGGGACACCAGGTTTTCCATTTCACGCGCAAAGCCTGCCAACGCCTCTGAAGCGGCATTACTTTGCTCGGCCATCGCGGCATTCTGCTGGGTGGACTTGTCCATATCACCAACCGCGGAATCGATTTCACCCAGTGCGTTGGCTTGTTCTTTTTGCGAATGGGCAATGTCACCGACCAGCTGACTGATCGACGTGATATCCGTAACGATCTGCTGTAACGCCGTACCGCTTTCCTCGACCAGCTTGACCCCGGTTTCGACCTGAGTTTCGCTGTTCTTGATCAGCGCCTTGATTTCCTTGGCGGCCTCGGCGGAACGACCGGCCAGCGAACGCACCTCGGTGGCGACCACGGCAAAGCCCCGGCCCGCTTCACCGGCCCGGGCCGCTTCAACGCCAGCATTAAGCGCCAGGAGATTGGTCTGGAACGCGATCTCGTCAATAACGCTGATAATATTGGTGATTTCGCTCGAAGATTTGGCGATCTCGCGCATCGCCGCCACGGCCTTGGCGGCAATATTATTGCCATGTTCCGCGCCGACCTTGGCTGTGTTGGCCTTGGTGTTAGCCTGTGACGCGCCTTCCGATGATTTGGCCACCGTGGCGGTGATTTCGTTCACAGCCGCCGCAGTTTCTTCCAGACTGGCGGCCTGACGTTCGGTCCGCGTCGCCATCTCACGCGCACCCTGACTGATTTCCTGACAGTTGTTGGCGATCTCGCCAGCGCTCTTGAAAATGTCCTGCATCGCAGATTCCATCTGCGACATAGCATCGTTGAAATCTTTCTGCAGAAC
>JBAVPS010000115.1:0-2256 GCA_049693315.1 Rhizomicrobium sp.
CCATAGCCTCACTGCTATGCGGAATGGCGCCCAGCCTAGGTTTTCTTGTTGTCTTTCGCGCCTTACAGGGAGCTACCGGTGGCGGACTGCAACCGTGTGGCCAGGCAATTTTAACCGACGCGTTTCCTGCAGAAAAACGTGGCATGGCGACAGCGCTTTACGGTGTCGCAGTCATGTTCGCGCCAGCTATTGGCCCTACGCTGGGCGGCTGGCTCACTGACAATATAAGCTGGCGTATGGTGTTCCTGATCAACGTGCCGGTTGGTATATTGCTGTTTCTTTTGGTATCGGCTCTGGTTAGAGATCCACCTCAACTCAACGAGGCACGTGCGCGGCTGCGAAAAGATGGAATTAATTTCGACTATGTAGGATTTGGCTTGATCGCGCTAGGGCTCGGCGCACTGCAAATTGTGCTTGATCGCGGGCAGGAAGCAGACTGGTTTGGCTCCACTCTCATTACAATACTGATTGTCGCCTCGGTTTTGTCCCTAATCGCACTTGTGGTGTGGGAACTGCGGCGAAGTCAGCCGATCGTTGATCTGCGCCTGCTCGGAAATCGGACCTTTGCAGTAAGTTCCGGCCTGATGTTTATGCTGGGGTTCATGCTCTTGGGTAGCACGTATCTTATTCCGGTTTTTGTGCAAGAGCTCCTTGGTTACACTGCGACTGACGCGGGGCTCGCCATGACGCCGGGTGCGTTAATGATGATGGTGTTGATGCCGGTCATCGGTCGCGCTGTTACCAATGTTGACGTGCGCTGGCTGATTGCCATCGGACTACTGGTCTGCGGAGGCTCGCTATTGCTGATGACCAGTTTCGATCTCACCACCAGCTACAACTCTGTCATGTTGGCGCGCATATACCAATCCGTTGGGCTCGCCTTTTTGTTCATCCCTATCAACACAGCAGCGTTTTCTGAATTGCGGCCGGAACAGACCACCAACGCCTCAGGGCTTATCAACTTATGGCGAAACCTCGGTGGTAGTATCGGGATCTCTGTTGCCTCGACACTCCTGACACGGCGGACGCAGTATCATACCAGTGTGCTCGGAGCCCATATCCAGACGGATAACCCTGCGTTTACTGGAGCACAACAGACGCTGACGGCGTATTTTCACCACGTCATCGGTTACGCTGATGCCCAGCATGCGATGGCCGTGATCGCACAGTTATTGGCACAACAGGCTAGGTTGCTGAGTTATCTCGATACATTCAGTTTCCTAGGGGTAATATTCTTGGCACTGGTTCCAACGGTTCTTCTTATGCGTAAGGTGAAGGGTAAGCCGGGTGTCACTATTGCGCACTGACACTTACTTGGTGACTAACAATGAAGTGAGCTATTGAGCTGTTTCCGGTTTTGAAGACATCGAGTCAAGCTAAGAACGCCTGATTAATATAGAAGATGATGGTAGCTGCGATGCAGATTGCGGAGAATTGAGGTGTGAACGCATTGGTCGTACCGGGTTTAGAGAACATGTTCTCGATCTTGTGGCGATGGCGATAGAGGCCGCGGTCATGCCGTCGATGCGAGCGTAGTTTCATTGACGCCCAGCTTTTCGACAAGATAGTCAATAAGCACTTTGACCTTGATGGGTAAAAAATCCCGCTTGGGATAGATCGCATAGAGATAAAAACCGTTCATCGACCAACCAGGCAATAACGCGGTCAGCCGGCCACGGGCGATATCCTCACCAACGACATAGTCTGGCAACACCGTAATCCCCAGCCCGGCCAGCGCCAGTTTACGTAAAACATCGCCGTTGCTGGCGCGGACCTGCGGTGTGATGCGCACCGCGACATCGTCACCCTTTGCCGTCGTCAAAACCAGATCATCCCCGGTGGCGAGGTAGCCATAGCCGAGGAAATCATGATCCCTCAGTTCTGACGGGGCGGTGGGAATGCCGTGGGTTTCAAGATACGCCGGTGCGGCGCACACCATCATACGCACCGGCGCAATTTTGCGCGCTATCAGATTTGTGCTGGGGATACGTGCCAGACGCACCGCAACATCAAAGCCATCCCCCACCAGATCAACCAGACGATCCGACAGGTCGATATTCAGCCGCAGCATCGGATACCGTTTGCAGAAATCCGGTAGCAAATCGCTTAGTGTGTTGATGCCAAAAGACATTGGTACGCTAATGTGTAACAGACCGGCGGGTTGCAGGGCTTGCTGACCGATCACCGCCTCGGTCTCGGCGATATCGGCCAGAATCTGTTTGGCCCGTTCGTAAAAATCCTGTCCCATCTCGGTCA
>JBAVPS010000116.1:0-7534 GCA_049693315.1 Rhizomicrobium sp.
TTTTTCATTATTCTGCCCAAATTGGTTAGCGCCACGCAGGCATGGCGAAGGGGGCGTGCGGCTACAGGTTCATCAGTTTGGCATCGCCACCTTCGGCGGCAATGTTAACGCTGATGGCGCGTTCCCGGGCATAACGGATCAGTGCATGGGGGCCGCCCGCCTTGGGGCCGGTGCCGGAAAGCCCGTGTCCGCCAAAGGGCTGCACGCCAACCACCGCCCCGATAACCGAGCGGTTGACATAGACATTGCCGGCAGGCACCTGTGCCAGCACGTCGGTGATAAAGCCCTTGATGCGGCTGTGCACGCCAAGCGTCAGGCCATAGCCCGATGCCGCAAAGGCGCGGGCGACGTTTTCCAGATCCGCCGGATCATAGCGATAGACGTGCAGGATGGGACCAAATACCTCGGCCTTAAGATAATCCGGCGTCGGCACCTCGTAGATCGCCGGGGCGAAGAAGCTGCCACGGCTTTCCCAGTCTGCGGTGTCGGCGCGCGCCACCAGCCGGGCATCGTTCTTCAGGCGGTCGGTATGGCCCCGCAAGCGGCCACGGGCCTCGGCATCGATCACCGGGCCGACATCGGTGGCCGGGTCAGCGGGATCGCCGGTCTTAAGTAAGGCCAGTGCACCAGCCAGCGTGGTGAGGATTTCGTCGGCCCGTTCGCGCGGCAAAAACAGCATGCGCAGCGCCGAGCAGCGCTGCCCTGCCGAACCAAACGCCGACTGAATGACATCATCGACGACCTGTTCTTTCAGCGCCGAGGAATCGACGAACATGCCGTTGAGCCCACCGGTTTCGGCGATGAAGGGGATGATGGCGCCGTCCCGTGCAGCTAGCGTCCGGTTTATGATCTGCGCTGTGTCCGTGCCGCCTGTGAAGGCAACACCGTCAATGCCGGGGTGTGCCACCAGTGTCGCACCGACCGTGGTGCCACCGCCGGGTAAGAGTGCCAGCAGTGCCGGATCAAGCCCGGCGCGGTGGAACAGCTGCACCGCCTGTGCGGCGATCAGTGGGGTTTGTTCTGCGGGTTTGGCCAGCACGGCATTGCCAGCGGCCAGTGCAGCGGCAATCTGTCCGGTGAAAATGGCGAGCGGGAAGTTCCACGGCGAAATGCAGACGAAGACGCCGCGGCCTTCCAGTGCCAGATGATTGGTTTCGCCTGCCGCACCCTGTAGTTCGGTGGCGGGGCCAAACTGGGTTTCAGCCAGCTGGGCATAGTAGCGGCAGAAATCTGCCGCTTCGCGCACCTCGGCCACGCCGTCACTGAGCGTCTTGCCAGCTTCGCGGGCCAGCAGTGCCACCAGATCATCGGTGTTGGCTTCCAGCGCATCGGCCATAGCACGTAAGATTTTGCCGCGTGCTGTACCGCCCGCCGTATTCCACGGCCCTTGCGCGCTCTGCGCCAGTTCTGCGGCGCGATCGATATCTTGTGTTGTTGCCACGCCGCTATGGCCGACCGTGGTACCATCGACCGGGCTTGGCACCGGCATGGTTCCGGCAGTCAGTGTGCCGCCGATAATCGGACCAGCTTTGACATCGGTTGCGGCAAGGCGGCTAAAGGCTTCACGGGCAATGTTACGCATGGTGGCCATCGTGTAATCGCGTCCCTGAGAATTGGCGCGGGTTGAACCATAAAGATCGGCGGGCAGTGGCAGGCGCGGATGCGGGGCTGGATGGGCCTCGACCGGTGCGATCTGATCCTGCACCACCTGTTCGACCGGAATCTTCGGATTGAGCATGTCGTGTACGAACGAGCTGTTGGCACCGTTTTCGAGCAGGCGGCGCACCAGATAGGGCAGCAGTTCGCGGTGGCTGCCCACCGGGGCATAGGCGCGTACGATCATGCCGCCGAAACGCTCGGCTGCGGCATCATAGAGCGCTTCGCCCATGCCATGCAGGCGCTGATGCTCGATGGTGACGCCTTCGCGTTTGGACAGATGGCGCACCGCCGCCAGCGTATAGGCGTTGTGGGTGGCAAACTGGGTGTAAATATGCGGCGCGGCTTTGATCAGCGCTTCGGCACAGACCAGATAGGACAGATCTGTTGCCGCTTTGGTAGTGAATAGGGGGTACCCCGATAGGCCATGGACCTGAGCGTGTTTGACCTCGCTGTCCCAATAGGCACCTTTGACCAGACGCACCATAAAGCGCCGTCCTGTCTGGCGCGCCAGATCGGCGACCATGGCGATAACGTCGGGGGCGCGTTTCTGATAGGCCTGTACCGCCAAGCCCAGCCCACGCCAGTTTCGCGGCTCAACCTCGACCGCCAGACGTTCGAGGATCTTCAGCGACAGCACCAGCCGGTCGGCTTCTTCGGCGTCGATGGTGAAATTGATGTCGTACTGGGCGGCTTTTTCGGCCAGCCGTTTGACGCGGGGATACAGATCGGCAAATACCGCCTCCTCGCGCACCGCTTCATAGCGTGCCCCCAGCGCCGACAGTTTAACCGATACGCCATGGCCCTGTTCCGGCCCCACGGTCGAGGCTTTGCCCACCGTGGTGATGGCCGCGTTGTATAGCCGTTCGTAATAGTCGGCATCCGCCGTGGTGCGTGCGCCTTCGCCCAGCATGTCGAACGAACAGGGGCCGGGGGCGCGTTTTAAGGCTGCTTCAATGGTACGGCTCATAACAAAAGCGTTGCCCATCACGCCAATGCCGGTGGCAACCCCCATGCGGATGGCGGGTGCACCCAGTGCGGTGACCGATTTGGCCACGCCGCTTCGTGCATTAAGCAGCGCTCCGGTGGCGGCAAGGCCAAGGCTGGCGCCGTTGACCATCAGGTTGGCCGATTGACCGATATGGCGTTTCCAGTTGGCCCCGCCGATCTTTTCGGCAATCAGGGCGTTGCGGGTGCGTTTGTCGGGAATGCGTAGCAGCGCTTCGGCTAGCCCCATCAGCGCCAGCCCTTCGGCGGTATCCAGACCATATTCCTGTAAGAAGGCATTGGTCAGGCCAGCGCGGGCGTTTTTGCGCGCCGCTTCAACCAGTGCAATCGCTTCAGCCCGAACCGCAGTGCGTTCCTGATCCGAAAAGGGCACTGCGGCCAGCCGTGCGGCTAGCGTTTCGGTTTCGTCGGTATATTTCAGTTCGTCGAGACGATCCCAATCCAGCATAAAAGACATCACACCACCAAGGAAGGCGCACACGCCTCCGTAAAACCCGCTACACGCTTTAGAAACGTAAATCCGGAACGAGGCTAGGGCAGGGCCGAAAGGCTGTGAAGTGTGATTGCCGTCATCTCGCAAATACATATTACGGGAATGTGGTTTAAGTTCTCCGAATGAGCGATCTCTGTTTGGGCCGGGGTGAGTTTATAGGCAACTGCTGTGCAGTTTTACGCCACTATCGGTTTGCTAACATCTGTCGTTGCGCGAAAATGTCAGCGCAGCGCACCCCACGCGAATCTGGCACCTTCCCCCGCGATATATGTGCGGGGGAAGCCTGTGCGGGAGATATCTGCGGCAGGTAAATCTATGCGGCTATTGCAGTGCGGTTTGTAGATCGTCGATCAAATCCTCGGCGGCTTCGATGCCGACCGACAGGCGGATGAGTGAGTCTGTGATGCCCAATGCCGCGCGCGTTTCGGGTGGTATGGTGGCGTGGGTCATCAGCGCCGGATGCTCGATCAGGCTTTCGACGCCGCCCAGACTTTCGGCCAGTGTGAACAGATGCACCCGTTCCAGAAAGCGTTTGGTCCCGGCCAGATCGCGGTCAAGTTCGGCCGAGATAATCCCGCCAAAACCATGCATCTGTCGGCGGGCCAGTTCGTGCTGCGGATGGCTTGGCAGGCCGGGATAGATTACGCGGCGCACGTCCGGATGGCTTTCGAGAAACTGCGCCACCTTCAGCCCGGTTTCGTTATGCCGTGGCATGCGCAGCGGCAGGGTTTTAAGGCCGCGATGGGCTAGATAGCTGTCGAACGGACCGGCAATCGCACCAACGGCATTTTGTAAAAAGCCGATGCGGTCGGCCAGATCATTGTCCGCGGAGATCGCCGCACCACCCACCACATCGGAATGACCGCCGATATATTTGGTGGTGGAATGGACCACGACATCGAAACCATGTTCAAGTGGGCGCTGCACAAACGGGCTGGCAAAGGTGTTGTCGGCCACCGCGATCAGCCCATGTTTGTGGGCCAGCGCTGCCAGAGCGGTCAGATCAGATAGCTTAAGCAGCGGATTGCTCGGTGTTTCGACCCATAACAATTTGGTTTGCGGCGTGATGGCGGCTTCGACCGCGGCCAGATCCACCGTATCGACGAAGCTGAAGGATAATCCGGCGCTGCGTTTGCGCACCCGCTCGAACAAGCGATAGGTGCCGCCATAGAGATCGGCCCCCGCCACAATATGGCTTCCGGGGTCGAGCAGTTCGAGCACGGTGGCGATCGCCGCCAGACCCGAGGCAAAGGCAAACCCGGCAATGCCGCCTTCAAGTGCCGCCAGCGCCCGTTCATAGGCGGCCCGGGTGGGATTGCCGCTGCGGGCATAATCATAGCCCTGATTTACGCCGGGGCTTTGCTGGGCATAGGTCGAGGTGGTGTAGATCGGCGTAATCACCGCACCGGTCGACGATTCCGGGGCCTGTCCGGCGTGAATGGCGCGGGTGGCGAACTGTAATTCTTTGCTCATTGTCCTAACCTGAGATGGTTGATGAGATCGACGCGGGTGATCAGGCCGACAAAATCGTCGCCATCGCAGACCAGCGCAACATGGCCGCGGTCGAACACTGGCAGCAAGGCATCCAGCGGCTCGCGCACTGACAGGATGTTGATGCCGGTGGTCATTGCCTTTTTGACCGGCAGGCCAAAGCGCGATGCCCGACCGATGTCTGGTCCTTCGACGGCAGCCAGAATATCGCTTTCGTCGATAATGCCGACCAGATGTTTGCCCAACAGCACGGGCAGTTGAGATACGTCGGCGGCGCGCATGCGGTTATAGGCAGCCAGCAGCGTTTCATCTGGCCCCACGGTGACGGCGGCCCCGCTGTCATAGCGACGGGTGATGAGGTCACTTAAGTCGCCATTGAGGGCGCGCTGGCTGATGCCCTGCTCCAGTGCCCAGGTTTCGTTGTAGACCTTGGAGAGATATTTATTGCCATTGTCGCACACCAGCGTGACGACACGCTGGGGCCGGGTCTGCAGCCGGCAATAACGTAGCGCTGCCGCCAGAATGGTGCCGGTGGAGGAGCCTGCCAGAATGCCTTCGCGCGTCAGTAACAGGCGGGCGGCATCAAAGCTTTCCTTGTCGGTGACAGAGTAGGCGGCCTTGACCAGCGACAGATCGGCATTGCTTGGGATGAAGTCTTCGCCGATGCCTTCCACCGCCCAGGAGCCGGCTTTGATCATCGTGCCGGTGTTGATGTAGGGGGCAAGAACCGAACCTGCCGGGTCCCCCAGGATCATCTTGGTATGTGGCGAAACCAGCTTGAGATAGCGTCCTATGCCGGTCAGTGTTCCGCCAGAGCCGACGCCCACCGCCACCGCATCGATATTCTGTTCCATCTGCTGCCAGATTTCCGGCCCTGTGGTGGTGAAATGGGCTTCCGGGTTGGCGGGGTTCTCAAACTGATTGATGTAAAACGCGTTTTTTAGTCCGCTGGTGATTTTCTCCGCCTTGTCCTGATAGTAGTCAGGATGGCCCTTGCCGACATCCGAGCGGGTGACAATCACCGTGGCCCCAAGGGCGCGTAAATGCTCGATCTTCTCGCGCGCCATCTTGTCGGGCACCACCAGTAGCACCTTGTAGCCCTTGAATAGGCCAACCTGTGCCAGACCGATGCCGGTATTGCCCGCCGTGGCCTCGACGATGGTGTCGCCGGGGGTGAGCTTGCCGACCTTTTCCGCCGCTTCGATCATCGAGCGGGCGACGCGATCCTTAATCGATCCGCCGGGGTTTTGGCATTCCAGCTTGGCAAACAGCCGGCAGGGGCCGGTATCGAGGTGGGTAAGTTCGACCAAGGGGGTGTGCCCAACCAGATCAAGTGTCGAGCGGGCAACGGGCGGGGCCAATGGGGTGGACGTCATAATCGTCATGCCTTTGTTTAAAAACACACACAACGTATGTGTTGTTTGTAATTAATACATATAAGTTGTGTTGATGCAAGTTAGTGCGGTAATGTTTTGCATAAAAATAAAACTAACAAAATTATTTGTTGAATTAGCTTCGGCGGCTATATCCGACATATGCCTTCAGGCGGCATCCGCCATGCGCATTTCGTAAGGCTTCATACTATCCGCGGTGGGGTGTAATGCCCGTATCGGTTGCCTATATTGAATGAATGAAGCCGCCAAACCTAAAAGGGGCAATCCTATGCGCGGGCAGATCCTGGTTTACAGCGCCGAAAAGGGCGAAGGCACGATTTCGGGGGCAGACGGCAACCGCTACATCTTTAAAGGCATTCACTATCATGGCGATGTGCTGCGCATCCGCGCCAATGAAAATGTTGATTTTCTGGTGGACGAGAATGGCGCAGCGCATGATGTTTATGCCCTGACCCAGCCAGCGGCGAGTTTTCCGCGCAATATCATCGCCGGTTTGCTCGGTATTTTCTGCGGAACGTTCGGCGTACACAAATTCTATCTCGGCTATGCCAGCGGCAATCAGAACTACATCAACACCGGTGTGGTGATGCTGCTCTGCGGCACGATCGGCTGGATTCTGGTGCTGCCGGGGCTGGCGATGCTGGTCATCAGCTTTATCGAAGGCATTATCTATCTGACTAAGCTCGAAGATGTCTTCGAAGCCGAATATATCAAGGGCGAGAAACGCTGGTTCTGAGACGTGGCTCAGCCATAACGAAACAGGCACCGGGTCTTAAAGCACCGGTGCCTGTCTGCTATGTAGCTTAAGCGTTTAATGCAGCTTTTCCAGAACCGCCATATCCTTGGCCACTGTGGTCAGGGTTGCGCGCTGTTCCTCGACAATCTGGTCAAGACCACGCAAGCCCTGTTCGATGGTTTGGGTGCTGTCGATCATGGTGCTGACTTGTGAAACAATATTCTTGAAACTGTCCTGACTGCGGTCGAAACTTTCACGCGCGGCTTTGATACTGTCGCCCAATACGGAAATTGAGTGCTCAATAGCGTGAATTGAGTTGTGCGTTTCGCCCAGACTGGTTTTGGTGCTGTGGGCCAGATTGCGCACCTCCTGTGCCACCACGGCAAACCCGCGTCCGGCTTCCCCGGCGCGCGCCGCCTCGATCGTGGCGTTGAGCGACAGCATGTTGGTATGGCTGGCGATGGTGTCGATGCTTTCCAGCACCTCGCGCAGGGCGTTCATGGTCTTGGCCAGCCCGGTGAATTCCATGGCCAGTGTTGTGGAGTCCACGGCACCAGAGGTGTTTTTCGTCGTTTCGGCCAGCATGGCGCGGACGGATTCGATTTCGTCCCGCACTTTGGCGGTCTGTTCGAGCACGCCGGTTATCCTGCCGCCCCATGACGAGCTGGCACCGACATATTGCTGCAGCCGGTCGATGATTTTCTGGCGGATATCGCCCAGCACTTTCATCCGGCTGACTTCGGTCAGGGTGAAGTG
>JBAVPS010000117.1:0-3618 GCA_049693315.1 Rhizomicrobium sp.
ATCTACAGCAGGCTGGTGCGTGAAAACGCCATGGCGAACCTGTGGGACGCCTATGTGACGCCGCCGTTCCAGATCGACGGGAATTTCGGTGCCACCGCCGGGGTGTGCGAAATGCTGGTGCAGAGCCAGATGGACGAGATTGCCTTGTTACCCGCCTTACCGGCGGCGTGGCCGGATGGCTCGGTTCAGGGCATCCGGGCCCGTGGCGACGTCACCATCGATCTGAGCTGGAAGAATGGCAAAGTGATCTCGGCGACGTTGCTGGCGGGGCGCGGGGGCGTGCTGCGGTTACGCAGCAGCCTGTTTGGCGGGGCTTTCCGGCTGATCGACCGCACCAGCGGGCATCCGGTGACGGCTGCGGGAAGTGGCCCGTTGCGCGGTATTACGGTTGAGGCTGGTCATCAGTATCAGTTAACGGCAGACTGACACCACCATTTGGTGTAATTAAGCGTCATTCTAGTCTGTTTGTAATAACGCGGCGGAGCAATCTGCCGCGTTATTTACTATGTTATTCACGTAAAATGAAGTGTTTACAGTGGTTGTTCTATAATAAGTGGTGGTTTTTTGGCGGTAAATAAGCCGTGTGGCAAATATGTATCTTTGCGAGGGCATTTTCACGCAAACTTCATCCAATACTGGATTCCCACTCTCGCGACATGATAACGCTAACATCATAAAGCAGGCGGACCTAAGTGCGACTTGTGAGGAGTTAATCTTAGGTTGAATCGCGTCTGTATTTGGGAGTTGATACGCTTATCTTCGTGAGCACTGGTTGCTATTCTTGCCAAAAGGCCAAAATGCGCCATTGGCATAGTTAATATCACCAGGGGGCAAGCGACCATCTCCCAGATTGTAAGTGGCAACACACGTTGGGCGCGCGCATCACGCAAATGCCTGTGCGCTCCCAATCGTCGATGTCCGGTGTCGTACCGACAGTGGGAGGAACTGAATGCGTAAATCTCAGATTTTATTGGGCGGTGTGTCTGTCCTGGTGCTGGTCGGGGCGGCAACGTTGCCGTCTTTCGCTCAGGATGAGCAGATGGAAACGGTCGTCGTGACCGGCCGTCGCGCGGCGATGAAGACCGCCGTCGATATCAAACAGAATTCCGACCAGATCGTGGATTCCGTGGTGGCTGACGATGTCGGCAAGCTGCCGGATGCCAGCGTGACCGAAGTGCTGCAGCGCATTGCGGGCGTGTCGATCACCCATTTCGGTGCAGCCGGTGATCCGGACCATTATTCGGTCGAAGGCTCGGGCGTGGCCATTCGTGGTATGACCCAGGTCAATTCGACCCTGAACGGTCGTGAATCGTTCAGCGCCAATGGTGGTCGTGCGCTGCTGTGGGAAGACGTTCCGCCGGAACTGATGTCTGCGGTCAACATCTATAAGAGCTCGACGGCGGATCAGCTGGAAGGCGGCGTCGGCGGCACGGTCGATTTGCGCACCCATATGCCGTTCGATTTCGACGGTCTTACCGTTCGTGCCACGGCGGGCGGCAGCTACGGTGATTTCATTAAAGAAGCGCACCCGAGTGGCTCGGTTCTGGTAAGCGATCGTTGGGATACCGGCATCGGCGAAATTGGTCTGCTGGTTGATATGGCCTATTCCGATCTTTCCTATCGGAACGACACCATGCAGATCGAACCCTATTATCCGCATGTGGGCGTGAACCAATCCGGTTCCTGGTCGACCCGTTCCGACACGGTCTATATTCCGGGCGGCTTCGATTATCGTACATCAGATATCGACCGCAAGCGTGCCGGTTTCTATGAAGCCCTGCAGTGGAAGCCAATGGAAGGTCTGTCTTTCTATCAGACGTCTTTCGTTTCTTACTATAACAGCAAGACCAGCGCCTATGCCCTCATGGATGCCGCTGGCGAAGCCATGACACTTGGGGCGGATTCCACCTGGTCCAAGCTGACCAATTACGAACTCGATAAAAACAACAGCGTTACCTATGCTGATAACCTGGTAAATTCTAATTTCCGTAGTTACACGCCGTATGGCATGACATGTGTGCGTGAGAACGGCACATCGGTTACCAACAGTGATAATACCGGTGGCGACTGCTCGTTAAGCTCGAATATCACCGAATACAGCGCATCCAACAACCGCACAACGGACCTGACCGAAGGTTTTAACTGGTTGCCGAATGATAGCTGGCGTGTGTCTGGTGCGTTCCAGTACGTCCATTCGACGTCCGGCACGGATAGCCTTGCGGTCTATGGTTCGACCATGGTGTCTGCCATCAGCATGGATCTGCGCAACGCTTATCCTGAAATCACCATTCCGAATGCGAGCTCTCTGGTGGATGCCAGCGCCACCAACTGGGCGGCGACAATGGATCACCACGCGCGCAATTCCGGTACAGAGCTTGCGGCCAATGTGGATGCAGAATGGACGCCGTCGGGCATTCCGGTTCTGAAATCCGTTGCCTTTGGCCTACGCACTTCCTCGCGCAAAGAAAACGACAGTGATACCGGGTATAACTATACGTCCTTAAGCCCGTGGTATGCGGACTACACCACCGCTGGCAATTCCATGCATTATTTCAGCCAGGATTCCAGCGACGTAGATACGGTTACCTTTAAGAATTATTTCCGTGGCAAGATCGCAGTTCCGGGCTCGGCGCTGTTCCCGTCACTGGCCAAGGTCAAGGAAATCAATACGGCCTATTGGCATGAGAAATACTCTTATGATTCCGATTCCACTGGTAACGATCAGTTTGATTCGCTTGGCCGGGATACTAATCACGGTGTGAACCAGACTGTGTCTGGTTATGTTTCGGCCAAGTTTGCCTCGTCGGACGGCTTCTTTGGTATGCCGTATGATGGCAATGTCGGTGTTCGTGTTGTGTACAACCACAATTACAGCTCGGGTTACATCAAGCAGACCCAGAGCACCGATTTGGCTTGGACGTCGGCTGATGTGACTAGCGGTAACACCTTCGACATCCCGAATGCCTACACCTATCGTGAAGGCGGTCGTGATACGTGGAATGCTCTGCCGTCATTCAATTTCGATGTTATGCCGACCGACCGCGTGCATGCCCGTCTGGCCCTGTCTGAAACCATGGGCAACATGTCCTTCAGCTATATGCAGGCTGGTGGCTCGATGTCGGTCAGCACAACGAATAACGTTGTTCGTGGCTTTACGGCCTCGACCGGCACGCCGGATCTGAAGCCGCAGCTGTCGCGCAACCTTGACCTGTCGCTGGAATGGTATGGCGATAATGGCGATGCGGCGCACATTTCCGGTTTCTGGAAGAGCATCAAGAACTACATCACCTATGGTGTTTCGAGCGAGGAGATGACGTTTAATCTCGGTAGCTATGGTGATCAGACCAGAAGTGCCACGGTGACCAACTACATGAACTCCGACAAGGAAACCGTGATCCGCGGTTTTGAAGCCGGTTTCACCAAGTTTGCCGACTTCCTGCCGGCGCCGTTTGATGGTCTGGGCATCGATGCCAACTTCACCTACATCGACAGCCGTTCGCCGGGTGATGCGTCTTATGACATGAACGGTAATCTGATTACCGGTATGCCGGTGGATATGCTGTCGCGCTACAACTACAACGTCACCGGCATGTACGAGAAGGGTCCGTTCTCGGTCCG
>JBAVPS010000118.1:0-5931 GCA_049693315.1 Rhizomicrobium sp.
TGATAGACCCGCCGGAAAATGCCGTCACGGTCAGGCTGTCGCCATCGGCATCGGTGTCATTAGCGGTCAACGTAGAGCCCGCCGTGCACAAATAGGTCGTGGTATAGGCGATGGTTCCACAGCTGGCCGTCGCCGTGTCATTCACCGCAACAGGGGCATGATTGACCTTAACCGTCACGCTATAGGAATTGGTGGTGCCAGCGGCATTAGTGACAGCCAGTGTATAGACCGTGGTATTCGCCGGGCTGACATCCATTGTGCCACCGGATGTACTGACCGATGCACCATTGACCGTCGCGGATGTGGCATCTGATGCCGACCAGGTCAGCGTCGCGGTACCACCATACTGGGTCAGGGCTGCAGAGGTGGCAATTGTGCCGGTTGGTGCCGCCACCACATTCACCGTCACGCTGTAGGAGTTGGTGGCACCCAACGAGTTTGTGACTACCAGCGTATAGGTGGTGGATGGCGACGTCGGGTAAACCGTCATCGTGCCGCCGGTGGTGTTGAAGGAAGAGCCCGCCAGCGTCTCTGATACTGCATTAGATGCAGCCCAGGTCAGCGTAACGGCGTTGCCGGAGGTAACCGTGACGGCAGAAGCGCTTAAGGTTCCCGTGGGTTGCGGGACGACCGTCACCGTCACACTGCTGCTGGTGGTGTTGCCATCGGCATAGGTAACCGCCAGTGTATAGATAGTGGTAGCATCCGGGGTAACCGACATTGATCCGTTCGTGGCGGTTATCGACGTGCCATTGAGTGTGGCCGTTACACCATTTGAAATGGTCCAGTTCAGCGTGGTGCTGTTCCCGGCTGTAATGGCCACCGAAGTGGCCGATATTTCGGCCCCGCCGCTGCGCGTCAACTGCGTGCGATTACCGGCTGCATCGTAAGTGAAATTCTCATGAGACGCATCGCCATAGGTCACCGCCGTCACACGGCCAAGAACATCATAGCTGTAACTTTCCGTGCCCGCCATTGCCTGCGGTGCCATAACGAACAATGCGCACAGCACCATCACAGCAATACGGCGAACACATGCGCCAGCAAACATGATATCCATCATGGCTCTCCATAAAGCTGGCGCACAGGCCGCCCTAACATCATCGAAATATGGGCCCGCCGTCACAAGGCAGGCGTTGCATGGCGATCACGCCATGAGCACGTAATGACTCAGCATCCGCATGGCGCGCCCGCGTTCCAATCCGGGCGGCACCAAATAAAAACGCCCGGACGAAAAATTCCATCCAGGCGCAAAATTCGATCGTGGCAAAACGATGCGCTGTAGCCGGCCGGCTGTCAAGCCGGTACGGCTGATAAAAAGATCGCTTCGATATATTGGCTCACAGTTGGCTTCATGGGTTCACGTCAGCCGGTAATGATCTGCCAGCGTATTAAGTGCCGACCATAACATACCCAGCGCGAATTTGGGATGCACCTGCAGGGCGGCCCCCGCTTTCTCGACCGAGATGTTCTGCTCCACCACCAGTTCGACAATGGCCCAGTTGCGGCCCAGTGCGGCGCGCGCAGCACCATGATGCTGCATGGCGGCGACTTGCCGGTCACCGGGCAACACACCACCGCGGCGGCTGGTTCCTTCAAACAATACCTTCGATGCCACCGGGGCAATCAGGCTGATCTCCCAATCACGCGCCAGCTGTTCTGCCGCCAGAAACTGATGGCGTTCAATACGCTTATGGGCATAAAGCCACGATATGCGAGATGTGTTGAGATTGCACGGACTTCTGACCACCTCGCGCTTGCCCCGGGCCCAGACGAAATCCTTGCGTTCGCCAAATTCCGGCGGCTCGCCGTCAAAGCCCGCCCGCGTTTCTGCCACAACTTTTTTCGTCCGTACTTTAGACCGTGGCGCCATGATTGGTCCTTACCTGATTGGGCTCTGTTGTATCCGCCGCACAGTGGCGCTGAATGATCACAGACAGTTCGACCTGATGTTTCAGCGCCCGCAGTTCTTCCAGTTCGGCCCGTTCCTGCTGCAGTGCCACGCGGCGGCGGGCACGATAGATACGATTGGCAGTCGCATTGCAGGCGGCGCAATTGCGCTGGCCTTTACGCGCAGGCTTACCACAGGCGCACAGCCGCACGGCGTCGTGTGAAAGTGTTGCGTGTGCCGACGTTTCACATGCAGGCGTTTCGCGTGAAACGGAACATGGATTTTCCGGCATATTCTTATCTGTTCCATGTGAAACAGTTATGTTGGTCATGCAGCCCTGCGTCCCCGGCAGAGAATTTTCAGCTCTGGTCCAAAAGCATCCTCTTTCTGCAGCCGCTCCAGATAACGCTCGGTGATGGCGCGGGCCTTAAACGGACTGGGGGCAACAATCACCGGCACCGTACCGTCGGTCTCGCCAACGCAGCCGGTGAACCAGGCTTCGATTTCCGCCAGTGCAATTCCGGCCCGCCGCAATCGCTCGAACCCAGCCGCCCCCAACCCATCGGCAGCATCGCACGCCCGCACGGCAAGGTTTTGCTGCGTCATGCGCATGCTGCGCGCCGCGGCGGCATATTGCTGCCAGCGCTGATCGGCCAGCCAGGTATGGGGATGCGGAATACGCAGGCCGTCCCCCCGGCGCTTAGCATTGGCAGCGGCCACCTCGGCCGCATAGACCCCGATGGCAGCAATCAGATCCTCCGCCGCCGGAACAAGCACCCCTGCCGATAGCAGCCGCGCATAGGTACCCCGGGCTTTGGCCTCGCTCATCACCGCACTGGCACCCGGCACCGCCATGAATGCCGCCCAGATCTGTGGCCATGCGGCCAGCGCCCTGCCCCGTTCGGTTGGCACCAGCGGGGCAGCGGATGTTTCCGCACAGGATGTGGTCACACCAGATCCGGTTTGCGGCGTGCTGACAGTCATGGATTTCGGCCCCACCCTCTTGCGCGCCACAGCGCGCGGGGCAGTGACAGGGTCTGATAACAGGGTCCCTGACAGGGTATCTATAGTGGCTGTCGCCGATTGCACCTCTGTGGTGCAGCTGTTGCACCGCTGAGGTGCAGCGGGCTGCAGCGGAAGGGGGGCAGCAGCAGAGGTGCATTTTTTGCACCTCTGCTTAGGACGCTCAACATCTTGTGGCCAGAGGTGCATTTTTTGCACCTCCAGGCGGTACTCGGTTGTTTTGCGGCCACGCCCGGCAGAAACAACCGACAAGACCCCGTCTTCCTCCAGCTGGCGCAGAGCATATTGCGTGGCACGAACCCCAAGCCGGGCCTTTGCCGCCATGGCCTCAATACGCGGAAAGATCCGGGTGCCATCATCATTGGCCCAGCTGGCCAGCGCCAGCAGCACCAGCAACGTCCCCCCGTCATAGGGCGCATAATCGAGCACATCCGCCGTCAGACGCAGGCTCATCTCACCCTCACCATCCGGCCGGTGCACGCGGTGCCACAGCCCACATACATATGTAAGGTCCGACGCATCGGTAAAAAACGATCGCGCACGGGCAGCGCCACGGCCGGCCCCGGCACGTCGGCGGCTTCGCACGCACAGTTCAATACCATCATTTTCCGCTTGGCCTGCAGTAACGCGGACAAGGCCTCATCAACCCCGCGCCCACGGCGCATGGCGTGTTCATAGCGACCTTGCGCCGTCATCAGATCCTGACGCGCGGACATCAGCCGATCATCCCGAGCGTGCGCTTATAAAGTTCGCTGAGGGCTTCCTGCGCCAGAAAGTCATTTCTTTCGAGACGGCGCAAACGCACGATGATCCGCATCACCCGGATATCGAAACCATTTTGCTTGACCTCGGCGTAAACCGCACGAAGATCGTCCGACAGTGCAGACTTTTCGGTAGTAAGCCGTTCGATCCGGTCGATAAAACTGCGCAACATCTCTTCGGCAACGCCGGTTCTGGCTACCGGTTCTGATGTTTTTGCATTGGTCTTATTTTTCGTTCCCATTGCGACGCTTGCCTCCCAATTTTTGTATTTTTTTAAAAACGCATCACCACAAGCGCAGAGCCGGTCTTAAAGCATATGTCGCCGCGGCCTTTTACGTGTGGTGGGGCGGACCTGCGCAGGCGCATCCCCAAACAAATCGGCTTGCTCCAACCGCGCGCGGTCACGGTGATCACGCGCATCCAGTTCGCGCCGAATCCGGTCTGCTGTGGCGCGGATCGCAGCCAGATCCCGTCGTTTCGACCAGTTGTAAATCGGTGGGAAAATCATGCTCATGGCACCCTGCCGAACCTGACAAAAGGGCCTGGTATCCGCAGCACATACCAGCCCGGCGCACGAACAGATGTGCGAGAGGGGCAAGGCCATGGGGGATGCCCCGGCCCCTCTCGCGCCGGCCGGAAAGAGGGATCGGCCGGAAACAAAAACGTGCAGGAATCTTTTAAGTGAAATGGTACGCGGGCTCATGCCGCCACCTCGCACACCACGGGGTGCAGTTCGGCCGCGGCCGGGGTACCCCGTTGCGACATGAGCTGGGCCAGATACGCCAGGGTTACCCCCGGCAGTTTGCGCTCGCCCGCTGCCGCAATGATCGCCGGCCAGTATTTCGGCCGGATGGTGCCGCGGGCCCGCATGTTGCAGACCGCCTGCGCCGTAACCTGCAACAGGGCCGCAACAGCATTTGGGCCACCAAGGGCCTCAATCAGGGCTGAAATTTGTGCAGACGATGACGGGTTGCTAACCATAACCACGAAAATTACACAACTCGTGTAATTTTGTCAACATGATTTATGTTACATATTTTGTTTAGCTGCACACCATGAAGAGCGCAACCACAAATATGAGATCCACCGCAGATCGACTTCGGGTCGCCCGCGAAAAAGCCGGCTACAAATCTGCCGCCGAAGCGCTGGAACGCTTTGGCTGGAAGCAATCCACCTATCTGGCGCACGAAAAC
Organism: Rhizomicrobium sp.; assembly: GCA_049693315.1. Lineage (GTDB taxonomy): Bacteria > Pseudomonadota > Alphaproteobacteria > Micropepsales > Micropepsaceae > Rhizomicrobium. The sequence goes on from JBAVPS010000118.1 coordinate 4,870, forward strand.
GGCCAGAACGGCATCCGCCCCGAAAAGGCAAAGGTCTATGCGGAAGCCTTTAATGTCACGGTCGGATGGCTGCTGACCGGCGACGGCGAAGGCCCGCACACCGCCGTAAAAGCCACTTTCCCATCCGTTACGGATTACAGCACAACACCGCTGCCAGGGACGATCATCGATATTGGTGGCCGGGAGTTTGCCAGCATTCCGGTCTACGACGTGCGTTTTTCCGCCGGCCCCGGTGCCATGAACGGCAATGAAGAACCGATTGATTTTTATACGATCGGCTTAAACATGCTGCGCGATTTTACCGACGCCCCGGTCACCAGCCTTGTCTTTGTCCGCGTGGTCGGCGACAGCATGGAACCGCTGCTGTATAATGGCGACTGGGTTCTGGTCGATATGCGCGCAACACGCCTTGCCACCCCCGGCATATTTGCCTTTGTCCATGACGGCTCCAGCGTGATCAAGCACGCATCGCAGCATATGGAAACCGGGGCCGTGACGCTGATTTCGCACAACTCCAAATATGAACCACAGACCATCGCCAGGCCGGAACGTCTACATGTTGTCGGCCGGGTGGTGCTGTCAATCCGCCGCCAGTAAAGCGCCGCAACGACGGATAACCGGGCACAACCACAACCGACTCAGCACGGGGCCACACCCGGTAAAAGCGTAACAATTCCAAAGTTGACGCGTGTCATAACAGCCAAGGACTGTGTTTTTACGCATTCAACGTATCACTATTGCACTAAGTAATAATTTCATAAAACGAACATCATGTAATTTCACGCAACGTGTTACATTAATAATATTGACATTTACACGTTTCGTGTAATACATTCTCTCTGCGGCACACATTTCCTGTAGCCACCGGGAGAAATTACATGATCTGCAGCAACAATCCGCTGGCACGCCGCCGCATCCGCAAAGCCATCGCCGCCCTGCGCCGCATCACCACCCCTTTATGCCTGATGACCCGCCTGCCCTGCCGGCTCGCGCAAGGCTGGGGCAACGCCCTGCTCGGCGGTGCGGGCCTCATCCTCTTTTGGATTGCGCTCTATCTGTTGC
>JBAVPS010000119.1:0-10496 GCA_049693315.1 Rhizomicrobium sp.
GAGATTGCCATCGGCCAGCGCTTTGAGACCTGCGCCAAAGGTCGAAACCACCAGCTGTTCGCTTTGGTGCTTGGTTTCCTCTTCGGCGGCTTTTTGTTCTTCGGCGGCTTTTATCTCGGCTTCGCGGGCGGCTTCGCGTTCGCGCAGCTGGGTCTTCATCGCGCGGTTAAAGTCGAGAATAACCCGGGCCAATGCCCCGAATTCATCGCCACGCTCGGTGCCGGGAATGTCTTCGCTATATTTACCCGCCTTGGTCTCGTCCATCACCGTGCTTAGTGTACGAAACGGTGACAGCAGTCGGCGGAAGGCGATAAACCCGATGATGACACTGATAATGGTCAGAATGCCTGTAAAGATGCCCGCCGCCATAATGGCGTCGTTCTGGGTTTCGTCGAATTTCGCCTGCTTGAAGCCTACCCCCAGCGCACCAACAACCGTGCCTTGTGCGTCTTTTAGGGGGGCAAAGGCAACGATGACCGGCAAGCCTGCGGTGACGACCCTGCCAGTAAAGGTTTTTCCCTGTCGCAGTACGGCTTCAGAGATGTTGGGCTGCAGCTTTACGCCAAGCGCACGCGATTTATCGGCACGGCGTACATTGGTCGAGACGCGGACGTCATCCTGAACAACCGATGCGGTGCCGTTAAAAATTTTGCCGATGCGATCGGGGATCGAATTGTCGCCATTGAGCAGGTGATTGCCAACATACAGTTTGCCGTCGCGGACGCTGTAGGTTTCATCGTCCGGATTGACGATCACTTCGGCGGCTTTGAGGTTTTGTAACAGCCGCTTTTCACCGAGAATCTGGCCATAATGCTCAAGCAGAAAGGCCACGCACGCCGCTATGTTCAGAATAATAAGGATCGCTACCAGCGCGCCAGCTTTGGCGGTAACAGTGCGTAAGCGAAACAGCTTGTTCATGACGCCTCCAGAACGGTCAGTCACAACCTGCTCACTCCGGCGGGGTATCAGATTGTTGGTAACGAATTCTGCGAGTGGTATGTAAATAAACCCGGAAAAATCTAGGCTATGTCCAGATCTGGCACAGTAAATTCCGTCCTTTACGAACATGCTTAGCAATCGGTTACAGCGGACCAATAACGAAAAAGGGAGCCGGTCAGGGCCCCCCTTTTTCTTCGTATCGGACGGCTGTCTTTATTGGGCCTCAGGCACCAAAGTATTGCGCCACATGATAGGTGAGGAATGCCCCGGCATAAGCCAGCGCCAGCATGTAGGCGAAGCTGACGATCATCCATTTGTTGCTGCCGGTTTCGCGCCGGATCACCGCCAGGGTCGAGGCGCATTGCGGTGCGAAGATGTACCAGACCAGAAACGACAGCGCGGTGGCCAGTGACCATTGCCCGGCCAGCAGGCTGGCGACATTGCCATCGCCAGTGCCCGAAATCGAATAGACTGTGCCAAGCGCTGCCACCGCCACTTCGCGTGCGGCCATACCGGGCACCAGCGCCATGGCGATCTGCCAGTTGAAGCCGACCGGGGCAAGCAGCGGCTCGAACAGACGGCCCAGCATGGCGGCAAAGCTGTAATTGATCGCCGGATCGTGAGCCCCTGCCGGGGCCGCCGGGAAGCTGGCCAGAAACCAGATCAGCACCATGATGGCAAAAATCGTCGTACCGGCGCGGGTCAGGAAGGCTTTGGCGCGCTGCCACAGACCAAGCAGCAGGCCCTTGGCCTGAGGCAGCTTGTAGTCGGGCAGTTCCAGCATAAAGGGCGGGCTCGGTTGTCCGCGCCAGACGAATTTTTTGGCAACGAAGGAAACCATCAGTGCACTGACAATCCCGGCGGCATACAGCCCGAACATCACCAGCCCCTGCAAATTGGCCCAGCCCCAGATCAGCTTGGGCGGAATAAAGGCCGAGATGATCAGGGTATAGACCGGAATGCGCGCCGAACAGGTCATCAGCGGGGCAACTAAAATGGTGGTCAGCCGGTCGCGCGGCTGATCGATGACGCGCGCCGCCATGATGCCGGGAATGGCGCAGGCAAAGCTCGACAACAGCGGAATGAAGGCGCGGCCATGCAGGCCCGCCCCGCCCATGATGCGGTCCATCAAAAAGGCAGCGCGCGCCATATAACCGAAATCTTCCAGAAGCAGGATGAAGAAGAACAGAATCAGAATCTGCGGCAGGAACACCACCACCGAACCCACCCCGGCGATGATGCCGTCGGTGATGAAGCTTTGAAATAAGCCTGCTGGCAGGTATTGGCGGGCCAGATCGCCCAGTGCGCCAAAGCCGCCATCAATCAGATCCATGGCCGGCTGGGCCCAGACGAACACCGCCTGAAACATCAGGAACATCAGCACGAACAGCGCGATCATGCCGAACACCGGGTGCAGCAGCACGGTATCGAGCTTCTCGGTCAGCCCATCACGCGATTGCGGGTATGTGACCGTGGCGCGGATGATGGTATCGGCTTCGCGCTGCAGGGCGCGCAGCTCGGCCCCCGACGGGGTGGACCAGCTGGTGTCCTGTTTCTTGGGCTCGGTGTTACAGAAGGTGTCGAGCTTGGCCAGCATATCGCACAGCCCGCCAGAACGTACCGCCACCGCCGTGGTGACCGGCAGGCCAAGGGCCTTTTCCATGGCGGGAATGTTAATCTCGAAACCGCGCTTTTTGGCGATGTCCGCCATGTTGAGCACCAGCAGAAGCGGTATTCCGGTATGCTTTAATTCCAGCACCAGACGTAAGGCCAGACGCAGATTGGTGGCATCGGCCACGCACATCAGCATTTCCGGATTGTGGCCTTCCATGCGGCCAAGCACGACATCGCGGGTAATGACTTCATCCGGGCTGCGGGCGCGCAGGGAATAGGTGCCGGGCAGGTCGATGACGCGGAATATCCGCCCCTCAGGGGTGCGGAAGCGGCCGGATTTCCGCTCGACGGTGACGCCGGGATAATTGCCGACCCTTTGGCGGCTGCCGGTCAGGGCGTTAAACAGCGAGGTCTTACCGCAATTCGGGGTGCCAACCAGTGCAATGCGACACGTGCGCGTGTAATCCATCATCAGCGCTTACAATCCATCACGGCGTGTTACTGAACCAGAATCGACATGGCCTCGCGCCGACGCAGGGCAATAGTAGCCCCATCCACCCGCACGGCGATGGGGTCGTGGCCAATCAGCCCTTCATGCAGAATTTCCACCGACGCACCTTCGACAAAGCCAAGCTCGATCAGGCGGCGTTCCAGTTCTTCCGGCGGCAGGCTGGTGCTGCCTGCGATGGGCATGACTGCGGCGATCCTGCCGTGAAAGCCCCTTTCAGCCTTGCCGAGCGGCTTGCTGGAGACGGATACTTCCACCGGAAAATCACCTTTCATAACCTGCACGCCTTTTGAGAAGGGTTCTCATTTTCAAATCTCATAAAACCCTAATTGAGTCAAGGTCGATGCGGTCGCAGATTTAAGGGGTAAGGCAGGGCAACTGGCCTTATCGATTCATGCTATGATCGCTCAGACAGGAGAAAATCTATTGGCAGCAATGAGATACACTGGTGCAGGGCGTGTGCTGGCTGCGGTTGTGGCGGCGTTGGCACTCTGCGGCGGAATCGTAAGGGCAGCCCCCGCCCAACCCGCTTGTGCTGATCTGGAACGTGCGGTGGCGGCACACGCCGGAACCGGGGCGGTGTTTCTGGCCAGCTATCCCACCGTCAAGGATGGTCCGCTGCAGGGGGCGGCCTTTCTCTATGATAATGCGGCGGCGGTGATCGCATTACAGGGGTGCGGCGCACCGGATCAGGCGCGGCGGATTGGTGATGGGCTATTGGCGGCGCTGGAGCGCGATCCCTTCTGGCATGATGGCCGCCTGCGCAACGCCTATGCTGCCGGGGTGGTGGCACCGGGGCCGGTGAAGCCGTCGGGCTGGTGGGACAAGGGTCAGAACAAGTGGGTCGAGGATGCCTATCAGACCGCATCCGACAGCGGTAATCTGGCTTGGGCCATGCTGGCGTTGCTGGCGCTCGATCGCACGGCGGCGGAAAATAAACGCGGTGACCGGCGCTATCTGCAGGGTGCCGAACGGCTGGCGGGCTGGCTGGCCGAGCGCTGGGATGGCGAAGGCTTTACCGGCGGTTTTCTGGGCTTCGAGCCGACCCCGCAGAAACTGACCTGGAAATCGGTCGAGCATAATACCGATCTGGCGGCGGCTTTCCGGCTGCTGGCGGCGCGCACCGGTGATGCCAGATGGCGGATGGTCAGCCGACGGGCCGAAAGCTTTGTAGCGGCGATGTGGAACCCGGCCCTCAAGCGTTACGATGCGGGCAGCGATCAGAAGAAACGCGATATAACCCCGGCGCTGGATGCCCAGCTGTGGCCCGTTCTGACCATCGCCGGGGCGCACCGGGCCGATGTGCACCGTTTTGCGGCGCTGGATGGCTATGCCTATGGTGCGGCCAAGGGGGTGTGGACCGAAGGCACTGCGCAGGCGGCTTTGTTCATGGCCTATACGGGAAATATGGCGGCCTATCGTCGGCTGCTGATCGCGGTGGAGAAGCGCCATGACCCAAATGGCTTCTATCGCGCTGCGGATAAAAATCTTGCCACGGGTTTTCAGCTTGCCGCCGATCCTTCGGTGCGGCGTGAGTTTTTTCCATTGCCCCATCTGGGGGCAACCGCCTGGGCGGCGCTGGCGGAAACACGGTTCAATCCGTTCACGCAAATGACGGTTCCGGCGCCATAGCATCGCCGATGGTCGAACGGGCAGAAATGACTTGTTTTTCGCAACATCGCTTTCGTAGAGTATTCTGCGGGGCATGATGGGCGAAGCGATGAAATGTCGATGCTTGTCTGGGGTGTTTTCTTTATCAGCCGGGACGGGTCATGGATGTTGCCATCAAGCATCTTGAAGCGATGCGGATCGCTTATGTCCCCCATGTCGGCCCCTATGACGAGGTCTGGCAGGCCTGGGGCGTGCTGTATAAGGCGTTTTTCGTCCGCATACTTTTTAGTGGGCGAAATCCCAGATGTTTCGGCATTGCCTATGATGACCCGGCGGTAACCAATCCGGCGCAAATTCGCTACGATGCCTGTGTGAAAATCAGCTCAAATTCCCGCCCCGGCAAGGGCATCAGCGCCAGAATGCTCGAAGGGGGCGATTACGCCACCATGATCCATAAGGGGCCGTATAACGAAGTCGGCAAGGTTTATGCGGCGCTTTACGGTCAGTGGCTGCCGCATTCCGGCTACGAAAAACGCGATGGCCCAACGCTGGAATTTTATCTTAATAATCCACGCAAAACGTCACCGGAAGATTTGCTCACCGAAGTATATGCGCCGGTACGCAAGGCTGACGTTGCAGGCTGATCACATGTGAAAGCCCGCTGTTCTAAAACGCCAGATCGCGGGTGCCGGCATGAATTAATTCCAGCCGCTCGGCAGTTTTGCGTTGCAGCTTCGGGTTGGGAATCTGTTTCAGGTAATTGGCGATAACCTTGGCGCCAATCTCGCGCGTTTTGGGCGAGGCAAAATCTTCCAGATATTCCTTGAAGGTCATAATGGCGTTGGGCTGGCAAAGGTTCTGAATCTCGCCCACCTTGGCCAGCGACATGAAGCGGTCACCGGTGCGCCCGTTACGATAACAGGCGGTGCAGAAGGACGGCAGGAAGCCCGCTTCGCAAATCGACTGTATCACTTCATCCAGTGACCGTTCGTCGTTCACCTTAAACTGCGGCGGCTGGGTCGGATCGCGTTTCTTGATCTCGTCATAATAGCCGCCGACCCCGGTGCAGGAACCGCCCGACAGTTGCGAAATGCCAATGCGCAGGATGTCGTCACGGAATTCCTGTCGTTCGCGCGTCGAGATAATCATGCCAGTATAGGGCACCGCCAGACGAATAATGGCGATCAGTTTTTTGAATTCCTCGTCCGATACCAGATAGGGAAAGCTGTCGAGGTTTATGCCACCGGCGGGGCGGATGCGCGGCACCGAAATGGTGTGCGGGCCAACGCCATATTCGGCTTCCAGATGCAGGGCATGCTGCAGCAAAGCCAGCATTTCATATTTATGGTCGTAGAGGCCGAACAATACCCCGGCACCGACATCATCGATGCCACCTTCCATGGCGCGATCAAACGCCGTGGTGTGCCAGTCGAAATCATGCTTGGGCCCCATCGGGTGAACGCGGGCATAGGTCGGCCGGTGATAGGTTTCCTGAAACAGGATATAAGTGCCAACCTCTGCCTTGTGCAGCAGGGCGTATTCTTCCGTCGTAGTGGCGGCGATATTAATATTGATCCGTCTGATATTGCTTTTCTTGACATCAACCGAATAGACCGCACTGATCGCATCCAGCACATAGTCGATCGGGCAGTTTTCTGGATCTTCACCGGCTTCCATGGCGATGCGCTTATGACCCATCTCCAGAAGAATGCGGGTTTCTTCCCGGATTTCCTCGGCGCTGAGGCGGCGGCGCTTAAATGTATGGCCTGCGCCATAGCCGCAATAGACACAGCGGTTGATGCAATAGTCGCTGACATACAGGGGGGCGAACAACACCAGACGATTGCCATAAATCGCCTGTTTGATGGCGATAGAGGTCTTATAGATTTCCTGGATCAGGTCGGGATCTTCGACATTAAGCAGCACGGCCACTTCGGACAGGTTTAGTCCGTCTGCCAGCGCGGCTTTTTTGATGATCGCCTCGGCCTCGTTATTCGAGACACGCTTCTTGCCCTCTGCAAGGGCTGCCATGATGGCAGCGTCATCAATAAAACTTGCGGTGCTGAAGGCCATATCTCTCTCCTGCTATAGGATGCCGGGGCCGGACCCCAGTTTGCCATGGACCATTTCTATACGAAAATGAGTCCGTAAGAGACTAGTTTTCGCGCTGCCACGGTGCAAAACACAATATTGCATGGCGGGCAGTAAAATGGTCGCAGCGCGTTGCGGGTATCATTGCGGGCGGTGCGGGCGCTTGCGCGGCAGCTATCGCAGGGACTAAAATCCCCAACCTGAACCAAGGGGGAATCCGTATGCGGAGCGTGCGTTGCGTTTGTATCTGCGCCAGTATTGCCGCGTCATTGCTCTCAACACGGGCTGCAGCGGCGGATGATCTGTGGGCCATGGCGCTTAGCGCCGATCAGGCCAACCGCGCCGGCCGCTATGATGACGCGATCGTAACCTTGTCGGATATTATGAAACGCTATCCCAAAGCCGACAATATCGATCTGGCTTACGGTCTTATCTGTGAAAGTTATCTGGCTAAACGACGCAACACTGTGGCGCAAAGCTATTGCTCGGCAGCGATTTTGCGCAATCCCCATGCGCCGCGCTATTTCGCAGCGCGGGCCCTGGCCAATTATCGCCAGGGTAACTCGCTGGATGCCCGCCACGACTGTGATACGGCGCTGGCATTGGGCGGGCAGAAGTCCTGGCTCATCGGGTTGAAAGCCCGGCTGCTGTGGGAGGATGGCGAGGTTCCCGCCGCCCGCGCCATGGCGCAGTCGGCACTGGCGCAGGATGCCCACGAGGTTAATGCGCGTTTTGTTATCGCCGCCAGTCGTAAATCGTCTGGGGCTAAATCCGACAGCGCCAGTGCACCATCGGTCGGGCCACGTCCGCGTGACGTGCTTGCCACCGTCGCGGCACCGGATCTGCCCGCCGCAGATCCGCAGCCCCGGCCACGGCCTGAGCTGCCATCAGCCCTGACACCAAACTGCAAACACCCCGCCTTGGTGGCCGAGCGTCTGATCTGTAGTGATGCCCATTTGCGGCATGAACAGGCGGTGATGATGTTGCGTCTTGATCGCGCGTTGGATGGGGTGGCGGATGAAGCCGCGCTGGCCGACGATCAGCGTCAATGGATTGTCGGCCAACGTAACCAGTGCAGCGATAAGCGCTGTCTGGAAGCGGCCTATATCGGGCGCATGGCGATATTATCGCTGCTCAGCTGGGATTGAATGGCACTGGGCCAGCCTTGCTCCTCGACCAGGATGCGCGGGTTGCCGTGCACCTTGTTTTCCAGCAATTGCGATGGTGCGATCTCGCTTTGGGCGGCGACCAGTAACATGCTGGGTGCGCCATGCTCGTTGGCAAAGGGGATGATGATGCGGTGGAAATGGGCCTGGCTGCCGCCGGGCCATTGCAGAATGCCGACGGCATAGGCGGGGTGTCTGGCATGGATTACGGCGTCATAGTCGGCGCGCCGGCCTTTGAGATGCGGATAAGATTCCACTTCGCTTAGGCGTTCGCCCGTCAGGTCCATGCCGTAAAACAGCTGCCAGCAATGGCCGCAATAGCCAAAGCGATAATCGCGTCCGTCCTCAAGCACATCGACGACATAGTAATAGCCATAGAGCCAGGAAAGTTCGTCCTGCTGGAAGGCGTCGCGCCTTGGCATGAAGCCCTGCTTTGCGTGCCGGGTAAAATGCTGCGCCAGTCGCAACAGATTGGGGTGGATGTCTCGGCTGTCACCCACGGCATGGGTGTAGGATTTAACCATCATTGGGACCACCTAAGCGTTTGACGAATTGAATACAATGCGCGCAATACGTGAATAATCCGTAGATGGTGGATGATAGATTTTATATTGCTCTGGTTGTGCTGAATTCATACAGAAAGGTTAACAAGTCGTCAGTGGGCAGGCCAATTTGCTTTTAATGCCATCTGACTGGTAAAATGGAACTGGTTCGCAAGCCGCGCTTTGCAAAAAATGTCTTATTAATCAGCGCAAGTAATAATCGCCGACAGTGATTCTCATGTAAGCTTGGCGCGATCGGTCGGAGTGCTATCGGGATGGCGATGGAAATTAAGGGTACCAGCAACGTCGATCGTGCGGTGATGCGCCGTGCTGCGGCCAAATCAGGCTCGTCGGGCAGCACCTTCAGCCTTTCTGAGTCCAGTGAACCTCAGGCGCAGCCGATGTCTGGGTCTTCGCCGCTGACGGCGCTGGATTCCATTCTGGCACTGCAGGAGATGGAGGACGCCACCCAGGGCCGTTCGCGTGGTCTGAAGCGGGGGCAGGATCTGCTCGACATGCTGGACCAGATCCGCGACGGGCTGCTTTCCGGCGGTATTCCGCGCGAAACCTTGTCCAAGCTGGCGCAGGCGGTATCACAGCGTCAGGATGGTTTTGCCGATCCCCAGCTTCAGGGTGTGCTGGACGAGATCGAGCTTCGGGCACAGGTCGAACTGGCCAAGCTCGAGATGAGCGAAAAAGCGGCTTTATAAGCCCGTATTGACAGAGATGGGGCGCGGCGGAAGGGATGCCTTTCGCCGTGCTGTTGTGTGAGGGGATATGAAACGTCTGTACGGGCTGGATGCGCTTCGCGGCGTGGCGGCGCTGGCGGTTGTGATCTGGCACTGGCAGCATTTCTATGACATCTCCGGGGTGTGGCTGAAGGGCTGGCATTACGAGGCCGAACCCTTTTTCCGAATGCTGTGGCCGCTCTATCTGCAGGGCTGGGCCGCGGTGGATATCTTCTTTGCCCTGTCCGGCTATGTCTTCTTCTGGCTCTATGCCGGAAAGGTTGCTGCGGGCCAAATTCCCGCCGGAACCTTTGCCTGGAAGCGGCTGTCACGGCTTTATCCGCTGCATATTCTGAGCCTGTTGCTGGTCGTGGTGTTGCAAGCGGCGTTTCATGCCCGGACCGGGGGGCATTTCGTTTTTCCCGCCGATAGCTGGCAGCGCTTTGGTGCCAGCCTGCTGCTGGCGCAGCAATGGCTGCCGCCCACCATCGAACAGACCTTCAACGGTCCGGCCTGGACGGTGTCGGTCGAAGCCGGACTTTATGTGCTGTTCTTTGTGCTGTGCCGACTGGGCCTTTGCGGCCCGAAAACCGCCTTAAGTGTCGCGGTGGTGGGCGTTGCGCTCTACCCGTGGAACGAATGTATCGCGCGCGGCATGGTCGGGTTCTTCCTTGGCGGGCTGTGCTTTTTCATCGTGCGGACGGTGGCGGCGCGAAAAGACGCGGCGCGCTGGGCGTGGGGCTTCATCTGGCTGACGCTGCTGTTATGGCTGGCGACGCTGATCGAGGTCGGTCGCCATCCCTTGTACATCTGGGCCGAGGCGCTGACCGATTATCTGGGCGCGGATGATTTCTACGCCGAATACAGTCTGGGCATCTTCCACCAGCTTTATGTTTTCACCGTGGTGCCGGCGAGTATCATCGCGCTCGCGCTGCATGAAAGCGTACTGAACAGTGGTCGCATCGGTGGGCTTTATCGTTTTCTGTCGCGGTTCGGCGATATTTCCTACGCCACCTATATGCTGCATTTCCCCTTGCAGATCGTCGTGGCGCTGATCGTGCTGCATTTTGGCCTTGGCACCGGCGTGTTCGAGCATGATCTGACGCTGATCGCGTTCTATGTCGTGCTGATTGCTCTGGGCGCGGTGGTCTGGCGCTATTTCGAGCTGCCAGTCCAGCAACGCCTGCGCCAGATCCATAAATAGGAAGCTTAGTTCGCCAGCCGGTTGGATAGGGTCGAGCCGATTTCCGCCGGGCTGGGGGCAATGACCACGCCAGCAGAACGCAGCGCCTCGATC
>JBAVPS010000120.1:0-1686 GCA_049693315.1 Rhizomicrobium sp.
GGGCTAAAATAGCGGCGGCGGTCAGCGCGGCGTTCTTGGCACCCGCATTGCCAATGGCAAAGGTCGCCACCGGCACACCGCCGGGCATCTGGACAATCGACAACAGGCTGTCGAGGCCCGACAGCGCCTTGGACTGCACCGGTACACCCAGCACGGGCAGCGGCGTCATGGCGGCGGTCATGCCGGGCAGATGGGCGGCCCCGCCTGCGCCTGCGATAATCACCTTGATGCCGCGCGCTTTGGCCGTTTTGGCGTAGTCGGCCATACGGTCAGGGGTGCGGTGGGCCGAAATGATGCGGGTCTCGAACGACACGCCCAGTTCGCTCAGCTGATCGGCGGCACCCTGCATGGTTGCCCAGTCGGACTGGCTGCCCATGATGATGCCGACGGCGGGGGTGTCCTTATCTGTATTGGCCATGCCTGTTGGTGCCCTATGCAATGATGTCCGGCAGTAGACTGTTGTTAATCTTGGCGATTTCGTCTTTGAGGAGCAATTTTCGCTTTTTTAAGCGACCGAGCTGCAACTGATCGCCACTGGTCTGCAACGCATCAATTGCCGCATCCAGATCCCGATGCTCCTGCCCCAGTTCGGCAAGTTTGGCTCTGAGCGCCACTTCGTCTGGGCTGGTAACTCTTCCGGCCATGAATTTACGACTTTTCCCCGGCTCGTTTGTCTGAAAATCGGTCACTTCGCTGGCTGTCGGATGAACCGTTCCGGCCAGAAAACCGTCGGGGGCACCCGAAGGTGACAAGTATACGTGATGATGCGTCCGCGACAATATCTTTAAGTGGGGCTTTTGAGGCGGATCGGCACAGTCAGCAGGTGCCGGTAATATTGTTAATTTGGGTTACGAAATTTAGCAATTAACGAATAGGTAAGCTGGTGGAAAAGAGAGATCGTGACAGAAGTATGACTTGGTGCTCTAATCTTTCAGCGACCTTCACGATGAGAGGTATCTGTATGGCTCTAGAAGGACATATCGGCGAGCTCTCTGCCAAGCATAAGAAGTTGGAAGAGCTCATCGAAACTGAGATGGCGCATCCGGATTGGAATGAAGTCCGGGTCGCCGCCCTGAAAAAGCAAAAACTCCACATCAAAGACGAATTGGAACGGCTTCGCGGCAGCCTGAACTGAGTTTATGATTCGTCTTTTAGTTTAGCTTCTGGGCCTGGCCGGTTGGATGCAGGTGTAATTTCTTTTGCGCCAAAACGGCAAAGGCGGCGATGGCCGCGACAAGGCACAGGCTGGCAACCAGAAACGCGGCGCCGGGGAAATAAACCGGCGCCTGCGGTCTGGAGAAATGCGCAAAAATATAAGTCATGAACAAGGGTGAGACCACCGAGGTCAGGCTGCCCATGCTGGTCAGTGCGCCCTGTAACTCGCCCTGCTGGCTGGCATCAACGCTGCGGGACATCATGGCGTTCAGCGAGGGCATCACCAGCGCCATCAGGCAAAAGACTGGCATCCAGGCATAAAGCTCCCAACTGGTGGCGGCAAAGGCATAGCCGGCAAAGGCCAGCGCCCCGGCACTCAGGCCAAGATAGACCGAGCGCACTTCACCCAGTCGCGGAATGACCAGCCGGGTCAGCCCGCCATAGGCTATGGCGGTCAACAGCCCCAGCGCCATCATCGACAGGCCGACTTCCTTCATCGTCCAGTGAAAGCGCAGCATGGTGTAATAAGTC
>JBAVPS010000121.1:0-8421 GCA_049693315.1 Rhizomicrobium sp.
GCACGAACACCATTATTGGTACGATCAGCACCAGTGCGATCAGCGAGGGCAGCAACAACTCGCACCATTGTGGGTGAAACTGGCCCAGTACATAAAGGCCGCTCATCCCCAGCACGACAGTCAGATAGCCAGCACCGATTGCCGAGGCACGGCTGGCGGCGATGCGGTCGTCATCCTCGCCGCTTTCACTGTCGGTATCGAAAAAGATGCCGCTGCACAAATCGATCATGCTGATCAGCACGACGAAGATAAAGCCGGCATCCAGCAGAACCTGGGTGTAGTGCAACGCCAGCATGGCACCCGGTTCGATCAGCTTGATCCCACGTAGCAGGGGAATAAAAACGCCCCCGCATGCCAGTAACAGGGCAAGCCATTGCAGGATGGTGTTTTCATGGGCCTGAGAATGGGCAAGGCTTCGGGCCCCGCGGGTGCTGAGTGCGCGGTGACGCGCTTTGACTTCGCCGCGAAACAACAGAAAAATCGCAATCATCGCGGTGAAGCAATAGAGCACCGGCACCAGATAAAACCAGCTTGGCGCCGCGCCACGGGACACGGCATAGCCGCAAATCTGGTTGAGCGGGAAAATCACCAGAAAGGCTGGCAAGGCCCATTTAAGCCGTTGCCAGCTTTGACGCCAATCGGACGCCACGGCTTTCTTGCCGTGATGTTTTGGATTCTCCATCTCGCCCCCCTCAGAGTGCAGCTCAATTCAAATGAACGCATCCCCGCCATAAACGTAAGTAATATAAAATGAGTCGAGTATGGTTACTCGTAAAGGTGGTGTTGGCGCAACTACTTTAGAGGACATTTGTATGACTTTGTTTCGTCTTTATACGTCTTATCCCGTAAGGTAAATAAAGTTTGATTTTATTTGTATATTTAACCACGGCAATGCTTACGCCTTGGGCATTTAGGTCGTCTTTTCCGCTGTGCTGTTAACGAAATGGCTCTATGCCGGTGGCGCGCTGTTGTCTGGCTCAAGCCGGAAGATGTCTTCCACGGTAACGCCCAGCGTCTCGGCCATGGCCAGTGCCAGCAGGGTCGAGGGGATGAAGATGCCATTCTCCACCGTGTTGACGGTTTTGCGCGATACACCAAGGCGCGCCGCCAGCTCGGTCTGGGTCAGGCCCTTGCCGGTGCGGACATTTTTCAGGCGGTTGGAAAGTTTGCGTTCAATCGCCACGCTGATTTCGCCCCAATCGTCGAACGAAATGCATCACCGGTACAGCCACGGTCAGCGCGATCAGCGGCAGTATCAGCCGCATGCTCCATTGTGGCTGATACTGACCGATCAGATACAGCGCCCCCATGCCGAACACCGCGATGATATAACCGGTTTTAACGGCTGCGTTGCGGCAGGCGGTGATGCGGTCTTCGTCAGCTTCGGTATAGCTGGCGCTGTCAAAAAAAATGCCGCTGCAAAGATCGATGGTGCCGACCAGCACCAGAAAGGCAAACACTGCATCGCAAAGGCTGAGTACGTAATGTAGCCGTCGCATCAGTTCGGGGTTGGGCAGCTGAATATCGCGCAGAAGCGGCACCAATGCGCACCAGACCACCAGCAGCACCGCCAGCCCGATCAGCAGCAGGCGCGCAAAACCATCATGGTTGTGCCTGCAGTGGTTTTCCATGTCGTCGCTGTCGTGCCGGGCTTGGGCGCGGGCGAAGCTTGCCAGCACGGCGGCCATGACCGCGAAGCAGTACAGCACCGGCCAGACATAGAGCCAGCTTGGTCCGCCATGGCCGACGGCATAACCGCAGGCCTGACTGATTGGATATATCGCCAGAAGGGCCGGTATCGCCCAGATCAGCCGACGTTTATCCTGTCGCGCTGTCGTGGCGGATTTCGTGCGATTGCTGCGTTGGGTCTGCATGGGTCAGCCCCATGGCCCTTTGCGTCGTCCCAAATGCAGGCCCAGATGCAGGCGGCCTGTTATGCCCCCGCCACGCCGGGCTTTGGAGGACTTGAAATGGAAGGTGACCAGATAGAGCAGTACGGCATGGCCGAACATCCAGATGGTCAGCAGATCGTGCAGATGGTCAAAGGCTGCAGCGGTCGGGATACCCAATCGAACCAGCCAGCCGTTCGACAGCGCCAACAGATAGACGAAGAACAGGGCCATCCAGCCGAGGGCGGCAACGGCATTGGCCACGCGCCGCTGGTACAGCTTGTGTTTCAGGCGGGCAACGATCTCAGCATCATAAACCGGTACGTCAGCCATCCTGTTCCCCTCATCTGGCCGTAACCCTGTACGAGGTGTAACCTGTGGGTTACACGCTGTCAAGCGCAGCGTGGTTGCACGCGCAGAGCTGGTGAAATCGGCACGGACGTGGTGGTAGATATGGCTTTTAACGATAGGGGTCTTGATCCGGAGGCGCAAACTTGCTGTAAGGGGCACCACAAACGGACGGGCGGTTAGCTCAGCGGTAGAGCATCTCGTTTACACCGAGAGGGTCGGGGGTTCGAAACCCTCACCGCCCACCACTGATTGCACAGGATGGTGCTGTGGTGGGCAGTTCGGTTTGAAATCAGCTTTCAGGCCTATTTTCCAGCAGCGCAGCGGGTAATACCGGCGGCGATGTAATCGCGCGCGGCTTCCGCATCGCCCCAGCCAAGGATCTTGGACCATTTGTTCGGTTCCAGATCTTTGTAATGCTCGAAGAAATGCTCGACCTGGCTACGGGTGATCTCCGGCATGTCGGTGTAATTATGGATGTCTTTGTAGCGCGGCGTCAGGTGCGGCGAGGGAACTGCGATGATCTTTTCATCCTGCCCGCCATCATCTTCCATCAGCAGCACGCCGACCGGTCGAACATTGATCAGGGCTCCCGGCACCAAAGCGCGCGTGTTGCAGACCAGAACGTCGACGGGGTCGCCGTCGCCGGAAAGCGTGTGCGGGATGAAGCCGTAATTCCCCGGATAGCGCATGGCGGTATAGAGGAAACGGTCGACAACCAGAACGCCGGCGTCTTTATCGATTTCGTATTTGATCGGCTCGCCCCCGTTGGGGACTTCAATCAACACATTGACGTCGAAGGGAGGATTGATGCCGATGGCAATCCTGTCGATCTGCATGGTTACACGTATCTTTCGTAGCTAAGGGTCAATCAGCTGCTTTCCCGGGACTGTTTTGTGCTCTGGCGTATTCGCCATCAGCACATCGGTTTGCCGCCGTCCGTTTCCAATTGACGGGGCGCATGTCTGAGGTTGGCGCGTTTTGGCGCGGCCGTCTCATTTCCCCTTAAGGCGATCCGACAGGGTCGGCAGGGGTATGCCGTTCTATATTAATAAGAAATTGGCGTAAGAAAAAGATACGTATACGACATAATCGCAACTATTTTCGTAAGGTTGCTGCGCTGATTTCTGTTTAACCTTTTGAATGCAAATCGATTTTTATCGGTTTGGTGGGCGCGCTCAAATAAGAATGTGGTTAACTTTATCGGTGTGTACGGTGCGTGCTTCTGGTTGTTGCATTTGGTGGTTTCAGGTTGGGATTGCGGTTATTGCAGCAGTGCGGGCCTTCGGGCCTCGCATTGACGCGGCGCAGGGGCAGGGTTTAAGGAAAATGCTGTTCTAGGAAGGCATGTGATCATGAAAGTTGAGCTTTACCATAACGATTTGCCCGACGGGCTGGACCTGGGCCCGGTGGTGGCGATCGATAGCGAGACGATGGGGCTCAACCCTGGTCGCGACCGGCTGTGCCTTATTCAGATGTCGTCGGGTGACGGGGTCTGCCACGCGGTCAAATTCGACGGCAAGGATTACAGCGCGCCCAATCTGAAGCGCATGCTATCCGACCATAAGGTTCTGAAACTGTTCCATTTTGCCCGGTTTGATGTGGCAATGTTCCGCCGCTATCTCGGCGTTGAAACCAAGCCGGTCTATTGCACCAAGATCGCCTCGAAGCTGGTGCGGACCTATACCGACCGTCATGGCCTCAAGGATCTGGTGCGCGAGCTGTTACAGATCGACATCTCGAAAGAGCAGCAGAGTTCGGACTGGGGCGCGCCGGTGCTGTCCGACAAGCAGCTCAGCTATGCCGCGGGTGATGTCGCCTATCTGCATCGGTTGAAAGATACGCTGGATACCATGCTGGCGCGGGAAGGCCGTACCGAATTGGCGCGGGCGTGCTTCGATTTCCTGCCCACGCGGGTGGCGCTGGATCTGGCGGGCTGGCCCGAAGTCGATATCTTCGCCCATTAAGCTTTACGCTTCAGCGTTGTAGGCCCAAAGCCCCCGCGATGTTACCACTGTCGCGGGCTGTGGCCCCCTGACATGAAGAAAAAATAAATGTTTCCAAAGGCTAATAGTCGCCTTGCAAGATCAAAGGTTTTATGGCCATTTTTGGCATGATTTTCGCTTGAAGGTGGTCTTGCCGGTTCGGCCGCGGGGCATCGGGTCCCTGCTGTGGCAACCTGCGGATCAAACTTCTGGCATGTGTAAGGGGCGGTCGTCGTGGCCGCCTTCGGCTTAGAGCAGGTTGTACATGGATTCCAGGACCAACGGCGATCTGGCCGCGGCTGCGCGGGTATTTGATTATGCCGTCGAGGCGATCGAGCGCTTACGCGCCGTGCTCAACGGTGATTTCGTGCGCGCCGTCGATGCCATGTTTGCCACCGAAGGTCGGGTGATCGTTTCCGGTATGGGCAAAAGCGGCCATATCGGTCGCAAGCTTGCCGCCTCGCTGGCCTCGACCGGGACGCCGGCGCATTTTGTTCATCCGGCAGAAGCCAGTCATGGCGATATGGGCGAGGTCACCAGCAAAGATGTGCTGCTGATGCTGTCGTGGGGCGGGGAAACCGTCGAGCTGTTCAACCTGATCACCTATGCCAAGCGGTTTCGGATTCCGCTGATCGGCATGGCGTGTAATGCCGATTCAACCCTGATCCGTTCTGCCGATATCAAGCTGACGCTGCCCAAGGTGCGTGAAGCGTGCCCGATGGGGCTGGCGCCGACCACCTCAACCACGCTGATGATGGTGGTGGGCGATGCGCTGACGGTGGCGCTGATGGAACGGCGGGGCTTTTCCGCCGATCAGTATCGCAATTTCCATCCCGGTGGCTCGCTGGGTCGTGGTCTGATCCGGGTCGCCGACCTGATGCATAAAGAAGATGTGCCGCTGGTTGCCCCCGATACATCGGTGCCGCAGGCGCTGCTGAAAATGGCGGCGGGGCGCATGGGCTGCGTTGGTGTGGTTGATCCGGCGGGCGATATGCTGGGTATTGTCACCGATGGCGATATCCGCCGTAATTTCGGCCGCGATCTGATTGATCGCAGCGCAGGGGACATCATGACCAGAAATCCCCGCGTGGTGCATCCCGAACAACTGGCAGCCGAAGCGCTTGCCTTCATGAACGAACAGAAAATCACCCAGGTTTTCGTGCTGCCCTCTGATGGCGGCCGCAAACCGCTTGGCGTGCTGCACATCCATGATTGCTTGCAGGCAGGGGTGAAATGATGCTGAAAAAGCGGTCTCAAGCACAGTTGCACACGCCCGATGGCTGGACGCATCATGTGCGCACCACCGCCATACAGGCGTTGCGGTACAGCCGCTTTGTTGCCGTCATGCGCCATGCTTTGCCGCTGATGGCGATTGCGGTGCTGGGCGTAGTGCTGGCCTATGCGCTGTATCCCCGTGGCGACCGTTCTTCGCTGTCCTATGAATCGGCCAGTCAGGTCAAAGGCGATCTGACGATGAAAAAGCCCCGGCTGTCGGGCACCGACACCAGCGGCAACCCCTATCTGATTACCGCCGAAACGGCGGTGCAACAGGGCAAGAATGCGCGTAAGGTGGCGCTGCAGAGTGTCGATGCCGATCTGCAATATGAGGGCAACCGTTGGGCCAGCGCCAATGCCGGTCACGGTTTTGTCGATTTTGACGCCAAGATGCTGACATTGACTGAGGGGATGTCGGTCTTCACCGATAGCGGCTATGAAATGCACACTGCCAGCGCGATTGCCGATCTCAACCAGAACACCATTGTCGGCCATGAGCCGGTCAACGGGCAGGGGCCGATGGGTACCTTCAGCGCCAATGGCTTTACGATCAACCGCCAGACCCGCCATCTCACCCTGCTGGGGAATGTCCACATGAAGCTTTATCCGAAGAAGGTGAAATCCTGATGCGCCGCACCGCTACATTCCCTCTGATCGCGGGTGCTATGGTCTGTGGGCTGGCCGTTCTGGGCACGGCCGATGCGGGCACCGATACGCGCGCCAAATTCGGCTTGTCCGATCCCAATGCGCCGATCGCCTTGTCGGCGGACCGCTTTGATGCCGATCAGAACAGCAAGACCCTGGTCTATACCGGCAATGCCGTGGCGCGACAGGGTGACGTTTATCTGCATACAGATCTTTTGCGGGTCGTGGCACCCGACGGCAAAACGCCGGACAAGATTTATGCCCAGGGCCATGTTGTGGTGACGTCGCCTTCGGGAACCGCCACCGGCGATGCCGCGGTGTACGATGTTAATCCGCGTATCATTACGCTGACCGGCCATGTGGTGCTGACCCGCGAGGAAAACGTTATGCGCGGCGAAAAAATGGTCGTCGATCTGGTGTCGGGCGTGTCTAAATTGGGGGGGAAGCCGTCGACGGGGCGTGTGCAGGGGCTGTTCACACCGCGTACCATCACGGATAAAAATTCGGATGATCCGAGTTCGGGCGCGAAAAAATAGGTTCACCTTTCTTTAAAGCGAAGCAGGCAGAGTTTTATCATGACCGATCAAGCACCTTCGACGGAACAGTCTCCCCTGCGGCCCAAAGTCTATGAGGGCGGTAAAGGGCTGGTGGTAACCCGCCTGGCCAAAAGTTATAACAAACGGCCGGTGGTGCGTTCGGTCAGCATGTCGTTGCGCCGTGGCGAAGTGGTCGGTTTGCTGGGCCCCAACGGCGCCGGTAAAACAACCTGCTTTTACATGATTTCCGGCCTGATCCCGGCGGATGCCGGCACGATCGAGGTTGATGGCTATGATGTCACCCATCTGCCGATGTACCGGCGGGCCCGTCTCGGTATCGGCTATCTGCCACAGGAAGCTTCGATCTTTCGTGGTCTGACCGCCGAGGAAAATATTCGCGCCACTGCCGAACTGGTCGAACCCGATGCCGGTCGGCTGGATGCGGCGGTCGAGGAACTGCTCACCGAATTCGGCGTCACCCATGTGCGCTCGACCCCGGCGATTGCGCTGTCGGGTGGCGAGCGGCGCCGGGTGGAAATCGCCCGCGCACTGGCGACCCATCCGTCCTACATTCTGCTTGATGAACCGCTGGCAGGTATCGACCCGATTGCGGTGAACGATATTCGTGAACTGGTGCGCCATCTCAAAAAACGTGGCGTTGGTGTGCTGATCACCGATCACAATGTGCGCGATGCGCTCGATATCATCGACCGGGCCTACATCCTGCATGATGGTGTGGTGTTGAAAGAAGGCACGCCTGCGGAAATCGTCGATGACCGGGATGTGCGCCGGGTCTATCTTGGGGAGCATTTTTCATTATGAGTGTTGTGCTGCGTCGACCATACCGCCTGACGCAGGGCGGAGCTTAAGGCGAGGGGGCCGGGGGGATGGCTTTTTCGCAACGCCTTGAGCTACGCCAGGGACAATCACTGGTCATGACGCCGCAATTGCAGCAGGCGATCAAGCTGTTGCAATTGTCGAACATCGAATTGACCGAATATTGCGAGCAGGAGCTGGAAAAAAACCCCCTGCTCGAACGCGATGAAAGCGGGGGCCTCGCCCCTGATGGTGATGCCCCCGGCGAGATGCCGGGCGGGGCTGTTGCGGACTCTGGCGGCAGCGATGGCACTGCCGGTGAGGGTGCCATGAGCGCCGAACCGCTGGAAAGCGCCCTGGCGCGCGAAGATTTTTCCAACACCGAAGCTATCGACGCCGCGCGTGAGGATCTTTACGAGCCGCCCGATACCGGCGAGCCCGCTGCCGCTGAGCCCAGTTATGAAGGCATGCCTTCGGAAGGGATGGCGGCTACGGCCGATTGGGGCAAGGGCGGGCGGCCCAGCGGCGAAGAAGATTTCATCGAAGCCACCGTGTCCGAAGCGGGTACGCTGAAAGATCATCTGATCGAGCAGCTGACCATTGCCGGGCTGGATGGTGCGCGCCGTTTGATAGCGGTCTCGCTGATCGATGCTGTTGACGAGGCGGGCTATCTGCGCCTTGACCCGGCGGAGCTGGCGCTGCGTCTGGATGCCCCGCTGGCGCAGGTTCTCGCAGTGCTCACCATCGTGCAGGGCTTTGATCCGGCCGGGGTGGCCGCGCGGGATCTGGCCGAATGCCTTGCCCTGCAACTGAAAGAACAGAACCGCTTCGATCCGGCTATTGAAGCGCTGCTGACCCGGCTTGATCTGGTGGCCCGGCGCGATATTGCCCAGCTGTGTGAGATTTGCGGTGTCGATGCCGCAGATG
>JBAVPS010000122.1:0-1871 GCA_049693315.1 Rhizomicrobium sp.
ACACAGGGCTCTTAAGTACCTGACGTATGGTCATCAGTAATTCACTGCAGCAACTGATGGCCATACGTGCGGTACGACAGGATCTTTGCTAAGCTCAGTGCGTTGTAGTGGGTAGAACCGATGTCGCAGATTCCGGAAAAGATCAGCACCTTCATTGCCAGCAACCATGTGCTCAGCCTGTGCATCGCCGACGAAAACGGGCCATGGGCCGCCAGTTGTTTCTACGTTTACGATCCCACCGAGGTTGGATTTATTATCTTAACGTCGCCCCAGACCCGCCACGGCAAGCGCATGCTGGAAGCGCCAGAAATCGCCGGAACCATCGCCGGCCAGCCCGACCGCATCCGAGACATCCGCGGCTTGCAATACACCGCCCGCGCCCGCACGCTTGATGGCGAAGCGCGCAAGCTGGCCTTGTGGGCCTATAGCGCCCGCCACCCGGCGGCAAAATTTGTCCGGGCGGAAGTTTGGCTTTTAGAATTAAGAACGCTGAAATATACCGATAACAGTCTTATTTTTGGCCAAAAAACCTACTGGCAACGTGACGAAACCACGCCTTAAGCGGGCATTGAGAACAGACGTATGCGGATATTCCGCATGGGGTATGCGCCGCCACCGTTTGGTTGCGGGCCTTCAGGATATAGCGTACAACCCTTAAATCGTACGACACACTTCGACGATACAAGGGTGAGAGCAATGGACCTTCGGCGCTTGCGCTATTTCTGTGCAGTGATCGAGCAGGGCAACCTCACAAAAGCCGCCCGCGCCCTCAATATGGCCCAGCCACCACTCAGCCGCCGGCTGCGTGAACTGGAAGAAGAAATCGGCGCGGTTCTGTTTCTTCGTGACGGCCATAGCATGACACCAACACCGGCGGGCTATCACCTGTACCGCCGCGCTGGCGAGATTTTACGCGATGTCGAACAGGCCACCCAGGAAACCGTGATGATGTCACGGCGCGAATACCGTGTGCTGCGTATCGGTATGACGCACCTGTTCCAAAAATACTTTACCCCGTTGCTGGTCGAGATCCACCGGCGCAATCCCCATATCGAAATTGGTGTATCGGTTTGCGATTCCAGCCAGCTGGAAACCCAACTTTCCGACCGCCTGATTGATATTGCCCTGATGCAGCGCCCCAGCCAGGATGACAGCTTTGATTGCGTAGACCTGACACCGCAGCGCGCGGTTGCCGTCATCTCTAACCGGCTGGATACCAGCCGCTATAAAGGGTCGATCCCCTTTTCCGCGATTGGAGAATACCCCCTGGCGCTGCTGCGCCGGGCAAGCGGGTCTGGTACCTATGAAGGTCTGCTCGATCAATTCCGCCGCAGCGGTATCGACTCTAATGTGATTTTGCGAATTTCACAGCCCGGCGTCATTCTCGACTGGCTGGAATATGGGCTGGAGGCCGCCACGCTGCTGCCCGCATCCGAGGTTGATCCGGCGCAATTGCGTAACTGCCGGATGTTTGAAATCACCCCATCGCCGGTGATGTTTTTTCCCGCCATCGTAAAGCTGACCATTCTACCCTCGGTCGCCGAGGTCGACAGCCTGATTGCCGAAGGGTTCCCCCTCAACACCAGGCCTGCCGAACCCTCTCCGTGACATGGGTCCTCAGTGCCGGTTTTGCCCCCCGCGGTGACCACGCTGCCCATCCAGTAGAAGCTGGAATAACTGCGCCGACGGCTGATGCGAGGCTTCAGCCACAGCGCTCAGCGTCTGGCTGTCCGAAGTGACCGTTATTCCACCAGCTTTCAGCCGCGCCACCGCCTGATCCCCGGTCATATTCAGCGCCGGTGCCAGCTTGGCGATCGGCGCGTTGGCCAGTTGCGCGGTCAGCATGGCCTGAACCCGACGCGGGTTCGGCC
>JBAVPS010000123.1:0-9113 GCA_049693315.1 Rhizomicrobium sp.
CGCTGCACCGGGGGATTGACGGTCTGGCAATCGCCCCCCGCCCGACCGACATGCAACAAGGCGGTTTCTTCCGTCAGTGGTGTCTTTCCCATCCGTACCGAACGCATCACCCAAAATCCCTTTTTAAAACCACGGCCCCGACTTGGGGCTAAATTCAGTGGTTTTAAAAATATCCCGATACAGATGGCATTTTTCACCAAAGTATATTGCATTAAGCATTATTATTGGGATGTTTTTTGATAAACAACCATATAAAACTATATTTTCGCCAAAGGAGCACAACAGACCATGACCGTGCCGGTTAAACTGGATTCGATCGACATCCGCATCCTCAACGCCCTGCAGAGCGATGCCAGCCAGAGCGTGGCGGTCATTGCCGAGGACGTGGCGCTGTCCCAAAACGCCTGCTGGCGGCGCATCAAGCGGCTGGAGGATGAGGGGGTCATCAAAAAACGGGTGGCGCTGCTGGATGCCGTCAAACTCGGCGTCGGGGTGACGGTTTTTGTCACCGTGCGCACCGGCGAACATAGCGACAGCTGGTCAAAGCATTTTTCCACCGCCGTGGCGGGCATGCCGGAAATCGTCGAATTCTATCGCTTAAGCGGCGATGCCGATTATCTGCTGAAGGTGCAGATTCCCGACATTCATGCCTATGACGTGTTTTACAAACGGCTGATTCAGGCCGCCAAACTGACCGATGTCAGTTCCGCCTTCGCGATGGAGGAAATCAAGCAGACCACCGCCCTGCCGCTGCCACAGATACTTTAAGCCGCCTGTTGCAGCCAGTCTTTCAGTGCGCCCGCCAGCCGCTGCACCACCCCAGTCCAGTCCCCGGCGTGATCCTGGCGGAACAGCCGCATCGACGGATACCAACGTGTGGTGTCCCGCTCATCGGCCCAGCGCCATTCGGCCGCGGCGGGCAGCAGCGTCCACACATCTTTACCCATGCCACCGGCCAGATGGGCCACGGCGGTATCGACCGTAATCACCAGATCCAGCTCGCCCAGTGCCGCCGCAGTATCGGCAAAGTCGATCAGATGGGGGGCCAGATTGTTCAGCCCCACAATATTTTCACGGACCAGATCCCCCTCCCGCTCGCCAACCTGCAGCGCATACCAGCGCGCACCGGATTTTGCGATCAGCGGAGCGAACAGCCCCAGCGGAACCGAGCGGCTTAAATCGGGATACGGGCGACTGGCCCACACCAGACCGATGCGTGGCCGCGCGGTGCCGGCAAAATTGCGCCGCATCGGGGCGACAGATTCCGGCGCGGCCTGCAGATATTTCACTGCCATCGGCAATGCCTGGGCCGTCAGTTGCAGCCGGTGTGGCAGGCTCATCAGCGGCAGGGCGTAATCCAGCGGTTTATCGGTCGCCACTTCATCGCGCAGATCGGGCCGCCGGATCACCTGAACGCCGCGCAGGCTGTTGGCCAGCAGCCGGATCAGCGGCATCGGCACCTCCAGCATCACATCGGCATCGGGGTTGCGATCCTTCAGCCATTGCACCAGCGGCACGAACTGCAGCACATCGCCAAAGCCCTGTTCTGCCCAGATCAGAATACGTTTGCCCGCCAGCGCTTCGCCCCGCCACGGCAGGGCCATCAGGCAACGGTTAGGTTCGGGAAATTCCGGCCACTGCCAGCGCCATTCATATTCCGCCCAGCCTTTGGTAAAATCCCGCTGCCCCAGCAGTGACAGGGCATAATTCCAATGGGCCAGCGCAAAACCCGGCGCGGTCAGCACCGCGCGCTGGTAACACAACAGCGCGGCGGTGCGCATCTGAAGGTCGCTCATCACCTTGCCCAGACTGGTCAGCACATCGGCCACCCGCTCCCCCCGCCCCGACGCCACACCGTCGGGCAGCGGATCGATGCGAGCCAGAAAGGCCGGGTCCAGATGCGGTTCCAGCGTGGTGACAAAGGCAGCAATATCCGGCACGCTGCGGCCATAGCCGCGCAACGCCCGGATCATCAGCGCTGCCGCTTCGTCCCAGCGCCCCAAGAGGGCCAGACAACTGCCCAGATTGGCGTTGGCCAGATAATTGGCTGGCTCGCGCGCCAGCGCCTGACGAAACACCGGCTCGGCCTGAGCAAATTCCTTGCATGTATAAAGCTGGCAGCCGAGATCAATCAGCGCATTGGTCGCTTCATCCCGATGACCGATCAGATCGAGCGCTGCGCTTAAATGCCGGTACGCCGACCACAACGTGGGATCAAGGCGCGTAACCCGCAGGAACAGATCGGCCGCCCGCGCCGGATCGCCCAGCGCCAGCGCAATCAGCCCCAGCTGATGCAAACAGGGTGCCATCAGATGCGGCTGATCGACCAGATTGCGATAGAGTTGCTGCGCCGCCTCAAGATCGCCGCCGTCATGACAGCGGATCGCCACGGCAAAGTCCGGCACACTGTCTTGCAGTTCAGCAAAGGGGCGGGGCGCAGTTTCAGTCACGGGCATTATCCCTGATGCAGCGGGCAGGATGATCGCCACCCTGCCCGCCACAACAGCACAACCCATACGTTAATCGCAACGGTAAAATCCCCGCCGTGACGACGCCGTGGAGATATTAGCCCGCCTTTTCGATCAGCACTTCCCAGACATCACCGACACGGGTCTGGCTTAAGACCTTGTGCCCCTCGCCCGCCACCGACAGCGGCACGTTGCGGATGGGGTCGCCATCGCCCAACACCACTTTCAGCCGCTCGCCCGCCGTCAGCCTGGCCAGATCAAACTTCACCTTCACAAAGTTGAGCGGACAGGCCACCGTGCGGTAATCGCGTTCCAGTGCCACCGGGATATCGTTTGCGGCGACCGGCAATGCCGGGGCTTCTGCCACAGCTGCTTTCTGCTTTTCCGCCGGGAAGCGCAGGCTGCTGTCCATATTGGCGTAAAGCGATTTAATGTCGTCCAGCAGCGCAGACAGATCGGCCCGATGGGTTTCAAGGTCCGCACTATTCTTCGCCGCCTCGATAGCGGGGCGGAAGCGTTCGGCCACCAGCCCGCCGGTAATGAAATGCTTGAGGAAAGAAGCGAAGACCTGCGTATCTGCCCCTGATTCAATGCCCCGGGTGATCAGCAAGGCCCGCGCGGTACGCAGCGCCTGCTGATACAAAGCCGCAGCGCCACCTTCGGCCCGCAAGCGGTCGGCTTCTTTCAGATCGACATCAATCAGATCAAACAGACCGGCCGAACATTCGCCAACGCCACGCCCCACCAGCGAGAACTGATCCTCGGCCCCCCAGTCGAAGTAATAGTTCTTGTCGTCTTCAAAATCGGGCACCGCTTCATGGCGTTTAATGGCGGCCTTGATATCTTCCTCGCCTTCGCCATCGACATAATCGGCGAAGCTGGCAAAGCGATCTTTTTTGGCAAGCCAGGTGTTGAGCACTTCGGCGATGAAGCGCGGCAACGCCCGTGACGGCACCCGGTCAAACACCTTGGCCAGACGGGCATCGCCATGGGCGGTGCGGGCACCAGCCACCACGGCATAGGCCGGGTAAATCCGCTTATCCTTGCGCCCCACATTACCGAAGAACCCAAGATCGGCAATCATATGCTGGCCACAGGTGTTGGGGCAGCCCGAGATGTTGAGCTTAAAATCCGGAATATCATCCAGCGACAGACCAGACTGCGACAGATGACGCACCACAGCGGTCATCGCCCCTTTGGGCAGGCAGATGCCCAGCTTGCAGGTATCGGCACCGGTGCAGGAAATCGAATTGGCGAGCAGACGCGGGGCTGCCGCCAGCCGGTCAAAGCCATGGACCAGATGAAAGACATTGCCAAGCAGATTTTGCGGAATATTCCGCAAACGGAGGTTTTGACCAAAGGTGGCCCGCACCACATCGGGCCCCAAGGGAGCCAGAAAATCCGCCAGCGCAATGGCATCTTCATTACGTAAGTTTCCCAGGCTGACCGGCACCAGAACCGAGAACAGACCGGGCTGACGTTGTGGCTCGACAAAGCGGCGCTGCCAGGCATCATATTCGGCCCCGGCGGCCGCTTGTGGCACATGGGCGGTATCCGCAATAACCGTATCGGGTGCTTCGGGCACAAAGGGGGCGGGGTTTTCTGCCCGCAGCTTTTCCTCCTCGGCGACGTAAAGCGTGCGGAATTCCTGTTCGCCCAGCTTGTTCCACAAAAAGCGCAGGCGCGCCATATTGCGGTTCTTGCGGTTGCCATACTGATCGAACAGCCGCTTAACCGTTTCGGCCACGATATAGACATCGGTTTCAGGCACGAAAGCGCTTAAAAAGTGGCCGACTTCGGGCTTACCGCCCATGCCACCGGCGACATAGACCACAAACCCGCGCACGCCGTTTTCGATTTTGGCCAGAAAACCGATATCGTTGAAGCGGGCCAGCGCAGTATCGTTTTCACTGTTGGAGAACGAGATTTTGAGCTTGCGCGGCAGGTTCCAGGAATCGGCTTCGCTGATCAGCCGCGTGGTCAGCGCAAAAGCGTGGGGCGAAGGATCGAACGCCTCGTGCGGGCCGACACCGGCATCCGGCGACAGCATGATATTGCGGATGGTGTTACCACCGCCGCCGCGGGTCGCCAGCCCCGCCACCAGCAGCGAACGCATCGCGGTGGTGACGTCAGCCAGCTTCAGATCATGGATCTGCAATTCCTGCCGCGTGGTAATGTGAAACGTGTCGGCACCAAACCGCGCTGAATTTTCCGCCACCGTTTTCAGCTGTGCCGGGGTCAGCGCCCCGCCCGTGGTACGGATGCGCAGCATGAAGGTGTTATCGCGGCGCTGTTCATAGCAGCCAAACGGTACGCGGCGCGATTTCAGTGCCGCGGCATCCAGTTTGCCATCTTTGAATTCGGCGATGAAGCCATCAAGCCCGGCGATTTCCTCCGGCAGATTGGATGGAATGCGATAGAACATCTACACCTCCTCTTGAGCCACAAGGATCTTTTCTTCATGCGCATCCGCGCCGATACGAAAAGATTTCACCACCGGTTCAGCACCGGCCAGAGATACGATGACGTAACTAAGATTAGGATCGCGCAACAACCGTTTGTCTTCCTCTGACAGCCGCGCGGGGCTGGCCGGATGACTGTGATAGACCGCACGCAAACTATAGCCATTGGCACGAAGCGCCTTAACCGCCGCAAACTGTTCTGCCGGCACCAGCGTAAAATGCTCCGGCGAAGCATCGGCATTGGTCAGGCGAATATTGCGAGATGCCACGCCATTGCGTTCACCGATATAGCCGCAGACCTCGACCGGCGCATCCTGCCGGGCGTGGGCGATCAGATCAGCAAGGACGGCAGTCGTCAGGTTCAGGCTCATGCGGCGGCCCCATGGGATTTAAGATCACAGACCTGTTGTTCCTCATCGACCAGTTTGGTGATCGTCGGATGATCGCCACAAATCGGACAGGCCGCATTATGCTTGAACGGCACTTTGCGGAAATTCATTTCCAGCGCATCAAACGTCAGCAACGCGTTGGTGAGAAGTTTTCCGGCACCCGTGACAAATTTCAGCGCCTCAGCCGCCTGTATCGTGCCCAGCATTCCGGCAATGGCACCCAGCACACCGGCCTGCGAACAGGTCGGCACCGAACCCGTTGGCGGTGGGGCATGAAAGACGCAGCGATAACAGGCCGACTGGCCCGGCACCACCGTCATGGTTTGCCCGCGAAAACGTAAGATGCCGCCATGCGAGAAGGGTTTCTTCGCCAGTACACAGGCATCGTTGATGAGGAATTTTGCGGCGAAGCTGTCGGTACCATCAATGATAAAATCATAATCAGCGATAACCGGGAAAATATTTTCGGAATCCAGAAACAGCTTATGCTGACGCACCGTGACATCCGGGTTCAGTTCGGCAATTTTCTCGGCCGCCGACTGCACCTTGGCCTTGCCGACATCGGGGGTGAAGTGAATGACCTGACGTTGCAGGTTGGACAGATCGACCACATCGGCATCAGCCAGCCCCAACGTGCCAACGCCCGCTGCCGCCAGATACAAGGCCGCCGGGGCCCCCAGGCCGCCCGCACCAATAATCAGCACTTTCGACTGCCAGAGCTTTTCCTGCCCCTCGATCCCGACGTCTTTCAGCAGGATATGGCGGCTGTAGCGTTCCAGACGTTCGTCGTTAAATTCAAGCATCACGACACCTTTACGGCTGCAAAAGCCTTTTCAAAATCATCAATCAGATCGGGCAGATCCTCACACCCGACCGACAGGCGAATCAAACCGTCCGGCACACCCATGCGTTCACGTTCTGCCGGGCTGTATTCACAAAAAATCGTGCTGGCCGGATGAATTGCCAGCGTTTTGCTGTCGTGGATGTTGGTGGCACGCACCACCAGCCGCAAGGCATCAAGCAGCCCAAAGCATGCGGCCTTATCCGCCAGCGTAAAGGTCAGAATGCCGCCGAAACCACGCGTAAATTGTCGGGCGGAAATCTCGTGCCAGCGTGAGGAGGTAAGGCCGGGGTAATTGACCGACTTCACTTCCGCCCGCCCCTGAAGCCAATTTGCCAGCGCCAGCGCGTTGGCCGTGCTGCGCTCGACACGCAAGGGCACGGTTTCCAGCCCCAGACTGTGCAGAAACGCCGTATGCGGTGCCATGCAGGCGCCAAGATTACGATACACCTCACGCCTGAGCGCCATCAGAAAGGCGTTCGGACCAAAGCGTTTGGCCATATCGGCCAGTTTGGGGTTATGGCTCCAGTCAAAACCACCATTATCGATAATGACCCCACCCACCGCGGTGGCACCACCGGAAATATATTTGGTGCTTGAAATGGCCTCAATATCGATACCAAATTCGCGGCTGGGTAACAGATAGGACGTCGTTGCCGTGCCATCGGCCACCAGTGGCACGCCGCGGGCGTGGGCAATATCGGCAATCGCCCGCGCGTCGGCGACTTCAAGCTGCGGGTTGGTGATGGTTTCAAAAAACACTGCACGGGTTTTATCGTCAATTGCAGCAGACACCGATGCCGGGTCTGAAAAATCCGCATAGCGAACCGCCAGCCCCCATGGGCCCAGCGTCTGTTCAAACAGCGATATGGTATTACCGAACAGCCAGCGTGTGGTCACGATGTTGCTACCCGCCTCGGCAAGCGTCATGATCGTGTTGGCAATCGCCGCCATGCCAGAAGACACCGCCAGCGCCCCACGGGCCCCAGCCAGCAACGCGATCCGCGCCTCGAAATCGGCAACGGTGGGATTGGAAATACGACTATAGGAATGTAAGGCCTTACGACCTTCAAAGGCGGCCTGCATATCGGCAGCCTTTTCAAATGCAAACGCCACATTGTCATAAACCGGCGTCCGCAAGGTGCCATGCGGATCGGGATTTTTTTTACCCCCGCTTAAGGCACCATGGATCGCCTGGGTCAGAAACCCCGTCATACTGCACCACCACCAAGAAAATAAAGAAACTCCACCGCGTCGCCATCCACCAGCGCCACCGTCTCATACTGCGCGGCGTCAACAAAACCGCCATTATGTTGCACCGATACCGCCGCAATATCCTCGACGCCACAGTCTTTGAGCAGTGCCGACAATGTCAGCGCCGATGCGGCCGCCTCCCTTACCTCGCCATTGACCGTGATCTTCATGCATTGCCCCTTTGTTTAAATATTTCGCCGCATACGGGCTGATCGGATGTGGCGTTTGCCGCATCATCGCCTGCCAGTGCGTCCTGAAGTTCCGCTTGTAAAATCTGCCGGGCACTTAAGACATTGCCGGTTTTCACCGCCGCCAGCGCATCGGACGCAATCAGCCGCCGCCAGATCGGCAGCCGCCGGGCAAAGGATGCCACCCTTGCCACAACGCCCGCCCGCATGTCACCGAGCAGATCGAGAAACACCCCATATTCCGGGCCGATTTCGGCGGCGATACGATCGCGTAGCGCAACTGCCAGACAGGGGCTTTTCCCCGCGGTTGAAACCGCCACCGTAACATCGCCCTGACGGTGAATGGCCGGAAAGGTGAAATTGCCATGGGCCGGATCGTCGATGGCGTTCATCAAAAGTCCACGCAGCTGGGCTTCCTGCCACACATCCCGGTTGGCGGTTTTATCCGCCGGGCAGGACACCACCAGCGAGACACCGGCCAGATCGCCGGACTGATAGCTACGCCGCTGCCAGATAAAATCATCACGCCCAATAAGGGCTTCAATGCCTTCCGGCGCATCGGCGGCAATCAGCGTCACCAACGCCCCGGCATCAAGCAGATCGGTAACCCGCCTGCCCGTGCCATAGCCGCCACCGATCACCACCACCCGCACGCCCCGAAGTCGCAGCGAAACCGGAAAATCGATGCTCATGACGGCACCATCATTTCTGCGCTGAGCTGCAGGGTTTTACGTAAATTCACCACCGCGCCAATCACAAACACGGCAGGCGAGCTTACCACCACCGTGCCCGCTGCCACCGCACCCAGGGTCGCGACAATAATCTTTTCCCGCGCTGTTGTGGCCCGTTCGACAAACATCACTGGCTCGTCCATCCGACGCCCGGCCCGGATCAGCTCCAATGCAATCTCGGCCCGCTGCTTTACCCCCATCAACACCACCAGCGTATCGACACCGGCATATTTGTGCCAGGACAGCGCCCCCTCACCGGCACCATGGCCGGTGACCACGGCAAAGCCATGCGACACCCCACGCGCCGTTAGCGGCACCCCGGCCAGCTCCGCCGCCGCGATGGCTGAAGAAATGCCCGGCACTATTTCAACTGCAATCCCGTGGGCCGCCAGCACCTGCCATTCCTCTGCTGCGCGACCAAACACGCAAGGATCGCCCCCCTTTAGCCGCGCCACACTGCACCCGGCCCGGGCGTGTTCAACCATCAGATCAAAAATCATCTGTTGGGTGGCTTCCTGTTCGCCCTCATGCTTGCCGACATAAATCCGTTCCGCCTGCGGATTAACCAGCGACAGCACCTGTTCACCTGCCAGCCGGTCATAGAGCAGCACGTCAATTTCGCCCAGTATCCGCACGGCTTTGACGGTCAGCAGCTCGGGATCGCCGGGGCCTGCCCCGATCAGGTAGACTTTGCCTGTCATGAAGCCGTCTCCTTAGTATCAAAGGTGTGAATACCGCATTCCAGCTTATGCCCGCCCCAGCGGCCGGAGCTCGGATTGG
>JBAVPS010000124.1:0-3516 GCA_049693315.1 Rhizomicrobium sp.
ATGGCCGAGTAGTAAGGCAGGCGTATCGAGCCAGGCGATGCTCATTTGGCCAAAAACGCATAGACGTCTTTATACTCGTCCATCCCTGCCTCGATCAGCTCGAGCTGGGCACGGGTTTCCGGGTTGAGCGCAGACAGCAGCAAGCCGTCCGGCGTTACGGTGGCGTAGACCTCTTCTCCCTGCTTGGCGTTCATCTGGGCCAGCAGCTCTTTGGGGAGTACGACACCGGTCGAACTACCTACTTGGCGAAGTTTCAGCGCATACATGATACTCTCCATTCATTTGTTATAACATACGTTATAATACGAAGCGTTGCAACTGCGGCCATCCGAGGTGGGGCGTGAAACGTAAAATATGAAGGAGAAAGGAGGTTGTTTCTCCTTTGATTCTAGCCCTGGATGGTGTGATCGCCCGTAAAAATAAACTTTTGAAATCATATGGCATAGTTGAGCACACATTTTGGCTCAACTGATTGAAATTAATGGTTTTTCGTACTGTTCTCGACCGCACCAAACAAAAAATAAGCTTCTGAAAAATCAGAATAATTCGGCGTCAGCCCCGTACCTTTTTATCTGGTGCGGGGATAGAGTGTTCCGGCTGCGTTCCGAAATAACGATCCTGCGCCCCCAGCGCCATCCGGCGGCGGTTGGCTGATTTGGTGTAAAGCCCGGCCATGGCTGGGGTGAGCCATCCGAACATTGCCATCAATTCCTGTTCGGTCGCCCCGCGTTCTGCCCAGATCGCGGCTGAGCGTATACGCAGCCCATGCGCGGTCCAGTTACCCAGCTGGCCCTCAATTCCCGTAGCATCGGGTTCGATAGATCCATGCCTGCGAAAATCATGCTGATTACTTTGAAGCGTCATCTTGAACAGTCTGCCATCGGTGAATGGCCCCGGTTACGGGCATCGGCTGCGATATGGTCTGCCAGCATGATGACGACGCGCCGCTGCGCCAGCACCATGTCCTGGTATTCGCCTGGGGCGTCTGCATCGAATTGGCCGAAACAGGTCAGGGGGGATTTGTCCGCATCCTCTGCCGGGATGATGCTCCAACCGGCGTTAAGTTGGACGCGTTGTCCCGGCCAGGCGTCAAACTGGCGGATCTGAACTTTTATACGCATCAGCGGCTGGCTGGCGGGGCGGAACAGCCCGGCCGTATCCTGTGTGCCGAGCTGTTTTGTCAGTTCTGCCGACAATGCGCCGCGGATTTCATCGTCCAATGAACTTGCCCAGCGTTCGGTATCGAGCAATGCAAGCGTACTATCGCTTTGTCGGACGACAATTTGAGGCTGATCCAGCGAGGCTGGAATGCTGACCGGCAGGACGTCGATGAGAAATGGCACAGGTTGACCGGACGGTGCCGCAATCGCGGATGGTGCCTGCAATGTATAGTAATGGGTTGTCGCGGAGGAGCAGGCCGCGAGAGCGAGTAGCGCGACCAGCAGGCTCACGCACTTCGCCGGTTTCGTAAAAAGAGGAGGCACACTAAAGCGCGCGGGGCGGATCATTGTTTGGGCTCCTCGGCTGTGGTGGGTTTCTGTGGTTTCTCGGGCGCATCTGCTGCGGGCGTGCCCTGCAACAGCGCTTCGGGGTGTCGGCCGAGCAGATCGGTCAGTGTGCGCACCGAACGCGACGCGCGTTGCACCTCCAGCAGAGTCTGGTTGAGATTTTGCTGCAGCGGCGCATCTTCACCCAGCATGGTTTGGGCACTTCCAAGGGTTTGCTGGGCCTGTTGCAGCGTTCTTGTGGTCTGCGGCAGCACCTGACCGTTCATTTGCTGTAATGTCTTGTCGAGATTTTTACCGATCGTGTCGAACGGGATTTTATTAATCTTGCTGACAATGCTGACCAGATCTTCCTGCACCTGTTCAATGCTGCTGTTCACAGTTGGCAGGGTGAGGGGGCGGGCGTTGACATCAAAGGATGCCTTTGGTGCATCCGGAATGAAATCCAGTGCGATATAAAGCTGCCCGGTCAGGAGATTGCCGGGGCGGGCTTGTGCGCGCAGGCCGTGGTCGACCATGTTGCGCATAGCCTGGGCGGCTTGCTGCTCATTGTCGCCACCCTGGGTGTGCAGTTTCTTCAAAACAGTTCCAAGGCGCTGCGGATAGACCATAATGCCGACAACGGTAGGAAAACGTTTTTTATCGGATTCATAGTCCAGACTGATCGAGACCACCCGGCCCAGATTGATGTCTGAAAACTGGACTGGTGCGCCAATTGACAAACCGCGCAGCGATTGATTGAAGCGCAACTGGAAATATTGGCCGGGCCCGTCGGGCGGTGCCATGGCGGTTTCCTGATCTTTATCGAGGACGAATTCGGTGTGTTCGCGCGCGACCAGACCACGGTCATTCAGCGGCGGCGCAAAGGCAATGCCACCGGCGATGATCGTCGCGACCGACTGTGTATTAATCTTGAATCCGTCTGCGCCAAGGGTGACGTTTACACCGCTGGCATTCCAGAACCGGGTGTCGGTGGTGACAAAACGGTCAAAGGGGGCGTCAATGAAAATTTGTACATTGACACCCCTGCCAGTGCCATTGAGCTGGTAAGAGGCCACGCGGCCAACGCGGATATGTCGATAATAAATTGGCGAACCAATATCCAGCGACCCAAGATCATCCGTGTAAAGCATAAATGATCTTCCGGGCATGCCAGCGATGACGGTCGGCGGCGTTTCAAGGCCAGTAAAGCTTTTGCTCGTCGCCTTTTGTATGCCACCATCTACCGCAATATAGGCCCCGGAAAATAGTGTATCGACACCTGTCACGCCCCCGGCACCGATGCGCGGGCGCACGACCCAGAAGCGCGTATCCCTGCGTGTCAGGCTGGCGGCGTTTTTATCCAATGCCACGCTAACCACCACATGGCTGCTATCTTCGCTCAAAACCACTTTCGTGACCTTGCCGACGGTGACATCCTTGTATTTGACCGGCGTCTTACCGGCTTCAAGCCCTGCAGCGGTTTGAAAGGTGATCGTAATTTCCGGCCCCACTGCAAGCCAGGCATGTAACAGCATCGACAGCCCGATTAATGCCGCCACCACCGGGACCAGCCAGACCAGCGGCATACGCCAGCGCGTGTGGGCGATGGCTGGATCACTGGCTTCGGGCATTGGTGTCGCAGCAGTGTTCATTTTCTTCACTATCCCATATCAGGCGCGGATCGAAACTTAAGGCCGACAGCATAGTCAGGATTACCACCATGCCAAAAAAAAGTATGCCCACGCGGGGTTCCGTATTGCTTAACCCCTGAAAGCGGACCAGTGCGGTAACCACGGCGACCACCAATACGTCCAGCATCGACCAGTAACCGATCAGTTCCACCATGCGATAGAGCCGGGCCCGCTCGCGAATCGCCCAGCGGCTATGTCGCTGGGTGGTAAACAGCAGCAGGCCGAGCGCCAGAAACTTTATACAGGGTACGGCTACGCTAGCGATAAAAATAACCAGTGCCACGCCGTAGGAGCCGCTTTTCCAGAATTCGACGACGCCGCGCATGATGGTGCTGTCG
>JBAVPS010000125.1:0-1526 GCA_049693315.1 Rhizomicrobium sp.
GATCAAGATCGCGCTTATCGGTGACAAAGCCCTTTTGCGAGGCTTTGAGGCTGCTGATAACGCCGGAAATCACCGGCCCGGTCAGCTTGATCAGCGTCCAGATTGCGGCAACGCCGATGGTGCCCGCACCGATGAAACGCACCTTGGTGCGCCAGATATCAAGCGCCAGCGTGGTGACCGAAGCGTCACTGGCCGGGGCGATCGACGACAGGATCGGCACCAGCACCGCCCAGGCCAGCAACAGCCCGGTGAGCATGGCAACGCCGACCGAAATGCCGACCAGATAGCCCGCACCCAAAAGCGCAAACGAGAAAGACGGATTGATGCCGCTGACCGCCTTGGTGCCAACCTTGAAATAAGTAGCCACTTCACCGGCAGCGAGCCGGGTGGCGGCGAAAATCGCCAGCCCTGCCGAGGCCAATGCGCCCCACACCACCGCCATCAGCCCCTCTTTGGTGGCGGTGTCGCCACCTTTGGCCTTGCGGGCGGCCTCGCCGACTTCCAGCACCTGCGCAGCCGCAACGCCTTCGGGGTAAGGCAGATCGGAATGGGTCACCATTGCCCGGCGCAACGGGATGGTGAACAGCACGCCGAGCACACCGCCCGCCGCGCAGATCCAGAACGAGGTCCAGAACGGAAAACCGGTCCACCAGCCGACGATGACCAGCCCCGGCAGCACGAAAATGATCGCCGACAGCGTGCCTGCCGCCGAGGCCACGGTCTGCACGATATTGTTTTCGAGGATCGAGGAATCCTTGAACGCCGACAGCACCGCCATCGAAATTACCGCCGCCGGGATCGAGGTGGCGAAGGTCAGCCCGACTTTGAGGCCGAGATAGACATTGGCTGCCGTAAACAGCAGCGTGATACCCACGCCGAGAATAAGCCCGCGAATCGTCAGCTCGGTCACTTGCTTTACGCCGGATTCCTGCACCTTGGCACTCCTCATAGACATTTTGCGCGTTTGTGGCTCAACCGGGAACTTCAAGCCAGCGCACCCCGTCGAAATCAGCCTAAGTGATCGTCACGGCGTCAAAATAGGCAAGTAATTTTATAGGCTTGGGACTATTAATCACGCCGCACATAAAAGCACTTTAAAATATAAAGCACTTCATGCACTATGGGTTGCACCTACAGAGAGGGACGCGTCATGAGTGATCTGAGAGAGGACATCCATTATTTGCGTGAGCTGGCCGAAGACGGTCGCCGCGGCCCGATTCTGGGCGGGTTGTTTCTGGCCAGCGCCGGGATCGTGTTCGGCCTTGCCTGTTTTGTGCAATGGGCGGCGCTGAGCCGCCAGTTTAACGCGGCCCCCTTTGTCGGCGGCGGTTTCTGGTGTGCTGTGTTTGCATTCTACACCCTCATCTGGCTGGTGTTGTTCAGGCGGGAACGCCGTGCAAAGGCTGCGGTCACCGGTCGTTCGGATCAGTATTTTGCAGCGATCTGGGGCAGTCTGGCCCTCGGCATTATTGTTGGCGGCGCGGCACTGGCCATCGTTGCCGCCGTCAGCCACCACAGCATTGCGC